>JALDXK010000106.1:0-13461 GCA_032155105.1 Acidobacteriota bacterium | reverse complement strand
GCGAACAACCACACCCACACGCGGTGCGAGCCGTCGACGGTGCCCTTGCCTTTGTAGTTGAGCGTCACCTTCACGGTGCCCGAGGTGATACGGGCGCCGGCCGCCGCGGCCAGGGCCGTGCTCAGGTGCGGCGCGGTGGCGGCGATCATCACGACGAAAGCGATGGGAACGAGCTGTTTCATTGCGGCGTCTCCTTTGTCCGACTGACACCAGAGACGGGACGCCGTAGGTGCGGGTTCCTGCACGGCGGCCGAACGGCAAGGTTCGGCGATCGAGTGGCGGGCGCCTTGGCGGGAGCGGCGTCAGGGACGAGCCAGGAAGTCCTCGAAATCGCAGCAGGTTGACGACGGGGGCGCCTCGAGCCCCGCAAAGTGCGCGGCCTGGAAGCTCGTGGTCAACGCCACCACCGGCATTCCGGCGGCCTGCGCCGCCGCGATTCCCATCGGCGCATCCTCGAACACGAGGCACTCGGATGGCGGCACGTCGAGCCGCCGCGCCGCTTCGAGGAACACGTCTGGCGCCGGCTTGCCGCGGGGCACCTCGTCGCCGCGCACGATCACCGGAAACGCCCCGGTCAGGCCAAGCTCGCGCAACGTGTGCGTCACATTCGCTTCGGGCGCCGAGGTGGCCAGGGCCATCGCGATGCCAGTCTGCTTCAGCCGATCGATCAACCCCTGCAGGCCCTTCATCGGCAACATCCGCCCGCGCGACAGCTCGCGATACAAGCCTTCCTTTTCCTCCTCGTAGGCGAGCCACTCCGTGCGCGGCACGTCGCGCTTGAAGAGAATGGGAAAGATCTCGCTGTTGCGCCGGCCGTCGAGCCGCGCGCGATCTTCCGCGGTCAGCGGCGGCAGGCCGTGCCGTTCGGCGAACATGGCAAACGCCTCGGCGTGCAGGTGCATGTTGTCGACGATGGTGCCGTCGATGTCGAAGATCACCGCAGTCGGCTGGAATGACGTGAGCATCTCTCCCCACTATAATCGGCGGCGGAACCTTCACGCCCTTTGATCCTGCAGAGCCACAACGAATGGGGACGGCTGCGATCCGTCATCGTCGGCCGCGCCGACCACGCGCGGGTGCCGGTGAACGACGTCAGCCTTCGCGCGATCAACTATGCCGGTCCGTCGCCGCACCAGATCCAGCCAGGTCCGTATCCGCCGCAGGTGATCGACGAAGCCAACGAGGATCTCGAGACACTGTGCCGCGTGTTCAGCGATGCCGGGGTCACGGTGTATCGGCCCGACCCGCCCGACACCACCTCGACGCACGGGGTCGGCGGCTGGCGCAGCAACGGCTACTACGCCTACTGTCCGCGTGACGGGCTGCTCGTGGTCGGTACGACCGTGATCGAGTCGCCGATGGTGCTGCGGGCGCGCTACACGGATGCGTTTCCGTACCGCCGGCTCCTACAGGAAGCGATGCTCGACGGCGCGCGCTGGCTCGCCGCGCCAAAACCTCAGCTCACCGATGCGGGTTACGACGAGCACGCCGACGAGGAGCACAAGAGCCTGCGCGACCTCGAGCCGGTGTTCGACGCCGCCAACGTGTTGCGCGCCAACGACGACCTGCTGTTCCTCGAGAGCAACAGCGGCAACGCGCTCGGCGCGACGTGGCTGCAGCGCGCGCTCGGCACCCAGTACCGCGTGCACCTGCTGCGCGGCCTCTACAGCTATATGCACCTGGACAGCACGATCAGCCTGCTGAAGCCAGGCGTGGCGCTGCTCAACCCGCGGCGGCTCAACGCCGGCAACCTGCCGGTTTTCTTCCAGGGGTGGCGCATCCTGTGGTGTCCCGACCCCATCGATATCGGATTTCATCCGCCGTACGCGCACGCCAGCCAATGGGTGGGCATGAACCTGATGATGCTCGACGAGCGCACGGCCATCGTCGAACACACGCAGTTACCGCTGATTCGCCTGCTGGAGAGCGAAGGGTTCGACGTGATTCCGGTCCCGGTGCGCCACGCCCGCACGCTCGGCGGGGCCGTGCACTGCGTCACTCTGGATCTGCATCGCGATTAGGGCCACAGAAGACGCAGACCAGGGCCACAGAAGGCGCAGATTACACATCAGGTGTTCTCCGCCGACGTTCGAGTCCCACCACGATGCGAGCCGCGATCGCGCGCACGCTATAGCCCAACTCCCGGCGCGCACGCGCCAGGACCGTGGACCGCTCAACGCCGGCACCGGACGAGACGTTCTCGGATCCCCACGCCGGCGACAGTCCGCCGAGATCGAGCGCCGGATAGTCCGACAAAAACGCGCGTTCACCGGCTTCCGCGATCGACTGCACGCCCGGCTCGGCTGCCGACAGGCGAGTGCGATACGAGCCATACCACTGGTGCCAGAGCACCGGCGTGTCGCCATCCTTCAAGAGATTGCCAAGGCCGTAACGCGGCACATGAAACGGCTTCAGGTAGTGGTGACGCGCGAGTCGCTGACCAATGCCGTAATCGAAATCAAAGTGACGCGCATCCGGCTGTGGAGTGCCAAAGATGCCGCGCAGGCCGAAGCGCGACGAGAAGGCCTGCCAATCGAAGATCAGAAAGTTCGACGCGGCACAGCCGGGCGACGAGCGCAGCCAGCCGTCCGAACCAGGCCAGGCCGCTGCCACACGCTCGGGGAGCCGGATCCGCTCCTCGATGCCCACGAGATCGCTACGGCCGTCGGTCACGCGCGAGACCAGATCATCGATCGAGGCCAGCAGCACCACGTCGTGGTCGAGCACGCACGCCAACCTCGTCGGGCAACGCTGCAACAATCGCAGGTAGGCGTTCGTATAACCGCAGTCCTCGATCCAGTAGCGCACGCCGAACTCGCGGCGATAGTTCTCCATCTCGCCGCGATCGCCGCCGCGTGTGGAGATCAGGATCGGCGCCGATGGATGGAACCGGCGGATCGATGCGAGGTGAATCCGCATCATCTCGGCGCCGGACCAGTACGGTGTCAGGAAAGCGATCGCAGCCGTGACCATTTGCGCAGGAACCATCCGGGGACGAGCCAATAGAGCGCCCAGAACGGGTGGATGCGGAAGCCTTCCCTGAGAAATCGCCACCAATCTCCCTGGCCGAACAACAGGCGCCTGAAGCCGAACCCGAAGAGCACGCCGGCGCCTTCGCGGTCGGCTCGCGCGGCAATGTCGGGAAACCGTTGTTGATACGGCCGGATGATGTGCACGCACTCCCACACGAACTCGTCGCCATGCTTGACCGACTTGCAGGCCGGATGATGGCGAATCACCGCCAGTTCCTGGCCGAGCGGCGCGATCGACGTCACCGCGAGGAATCGTAAGGTGTAGTCATAGTCCATCAAGTAGTGCAGCGATTCGTCCACGGGACCGACCGCCTCGACGTGCGCGGCCGGAAAAAACATGCCCGGGCCGCCATGGTGCTCGGTGTTCCACCACTGGGCGTAGGCATGCAGATCGTGCGGCCGCGGACGGTGAATCTCGACCTCGCTGCTCCCCTCCTGGGTCCGCACGACGTGTCCCGCGATGATCTCGCCAGGATGCATCGCCGCCGCGCGGGCCACCGCCTCGAGGCAGCCAGGCAACAGGTAATCATCCGTATCGAGATGGTTGATCAGCACGCCGCTGGCACGCACCATGCCCTTGTTGATCGCGTGTGACTGCCCGCGATCCGGTTCCGACACGAAGTACGTCACCCACGGCCGATACTTCGTGATGATGTCGAGCGTCTGCCGGTCGCTGCCGCCGTCGATCACGATCAGTTCCAGGTCCGGATAGCCTTGCAGCAACACCGAGCGCAGCATCTCTTCGACGTAGGCAGCGTGATTGAGCGAGGCGACGACGATGCTGATGCGGGGCCAGGGCGCGCCGTGTGGCATCGTCGCGGACAAGGCGTGGCATTCGGTCGTCCAGGGCCAGCCGTCTCGGACGGGTGGTGGCGGCGGCAAGACGTTGAGCGCCGGGCAGCGCATTGCGTATCATACCGTTCGCACGTGCTCGTTCAGACACGCTCCATACCCAGCGCGCCTGCCGTCAGACGCTCGTTGACGCAAGCTCGCGCCGCCTGGCGTGATGCGCTGGCGAAATCTCAGCAACTCGCTGCGCGCGCGGCGCGCACGTCGCAGTTGCGCGCCGTCGCGGCCGGGCTGTTGCCGCGCGAGGTCGCCGTGCTCCGCTCCGGTGGAGGGCGCAATGCGTCCGGACTGTTTTCCGAGTTCGCCGCCGTCATCGGTTTCCTTGAACACTACGAACAATGGCATCGGTCCTACGCCGGGGCGCGCGTCGAGTTCGCCGACGGTCTGTATCTTGATCCCGCCTGCGGATCGAACTGGTGGCAGTACTACTTCGAACCCATCGCGCTGGGCAATGACGGCGGCGCTCCGCGTCGTACGGTCGGCCAGCATCACCACGACTTTTTTGCAAACCGTGTCGAGCGGCGAATGCCACGGCGAACGGCTGCGCGGCTGGTCGAGCGTCATGTCCGGCTCAGGCCGGCGATTCAACAGGCCGTCGGCAGCTACGTTCGCGAGCATTGGCACGACACCCACGTGATTGGCGTGCACTACCGCGGCACCGACAAGATCGCCGACGCGCGGCGGGTGTCGTATGACGAGATGGAAACGAGCATCCGGGGTCGAATCGATCCAGTGGCATCGGCCTCCTGGCGCATTTTTCTTGCGACTGACGAGCACGGGTTCGTCGAGTTCATGCGCGCGCGATTCGGAGACCGCCTGCTCGTCCGGACGATGTTTCGGTCGGTCGATGGACGGCCGATCGACATCTGCAACGCGGATGGGAACTACCAGAAGGGTTTCGATGCGGTCGTCGACTGCCTGTTGCTGTCCCGGACCGATCACGTGATTCGCACCAGCTCCAATCTGGGGCTGTGCGCGACGCTGTTCAACCCGCAGCTCACCGAGACGCTGCTGAACCGCGAGACATGAGCAACTTTCCGGCGCTGGCCGCGCGGCGGATCGCATATCAGGCGCGCTCCGCGCGTGATCGGGTCCGCGCCTCGGCCGCCGCTCTCGGTCGGGCCACGAGCACGGCACTGGCGCGAGCCGGTGTGCCCGTTCGCAAGGACTTCCTCGTGCTGTGCTGCGCTGACGGCGAAGACGCCTCCGGCCTGTTTTCCGAAGTGGCCGCGGTCGTTGGCGCCATCGAATATTGCGAGCACTGGAACCACCTCGTCGCGGGGTTGCGCGTCGACTTTTCGGACAAGGGGCTGTACTACGATCCCACGCTCGGCGACAACTGGTGGCGGTATTACTTCGAGCCGATCGACACGGGAGCGCCCGATGGCGGCACCGTGACTGACGTCAGCACGCCGCAACACGACGCGTTTGCGTACCGAGTCGAACGTGAGCTGCCGCGCGCCACGGCGGCGGCCATCGTGGCACAACACGTCCGCGTCCGGCCGCAGCTCCTTGAACAGGCCGACCAGTATGCGCGCGCGACATTCGCAGGCCGGCCGGCCATCGGCGTTCACTATCGGGGCACCGACAAGCGCGAGGAGGAGCGGCCCGTACCGTACCCGACGATGACGGCGGCGATTCGAGACGCGTTGAGCGCCGAGGGCGGCGGCGCGACGGTGTTCGTGGCCACCGACGATCAGCGGTTTCTCGACCATGCCAACGCCACCTTCCCTGGTCTGATCCAGTGCCGCACCATGGTTCGATCCAGCGACGGCCGGCCGCTGCACAAGGCCGGCGGACCGGGTTACACCAGGGGCCTCGATGCGATCGTGGATTGCCTGGTGCTGTCGCGCTGCCGCCAGTTGCTGCGAACGCCGTCGAACCTCGGGCTGTTCTCGACGTTCTTCAATCCGGAACTGCCGGTGACGCTGCTCGATGGCGCCGTACCGCGGAAAGGCCGTTGACGCCCGTGACGATCTTGTCCCGGGCGGGCCGGAAGGTCCGGAGCGTCTGCCAGGCGGCGGTCCATCACGGCAAGACACTGGCCGTGCCGGCCAGGCGCGCGGGCCGGCAGTTCCTGATGCAAAGCGGTGTGCCGCTGCGAAAGGAATATCTAGTGCTGCCCTGTATGATCGGCGACGACACGTCAGGGCTCTTCACCGAGTTTCTCGCCGTGGTCGGCGCGCTGGCACAGCACGAACAATGGTCGAGCATCTATGCCGGGCTGACGGTGGACTACGGCACGGATGGCCTCTATTACGATTCCGCGCGTGGCTCGAACTGGTGGCAGTACTACTTCGAACCAATCGACATCGGCGGGCGCAACGGCGCCCACGTCGTCACGATCGATCCGCACCTGCATGACCTCCTCACCTACCACGCGGCCGCGATCCCACGCCACCACGCCCACGCGCTCATCACACGACATATCCGTCTCAGGCCTGATCTGGGACGCGCCGTGCAGGAGTACGTGAACCGGCATTTTGCCGGCGCCACGGTGATCGGCGTGCACTATCGCGGCACCGACAAATCCGACGAAGCACCGCGGGTTCCGTACGATGCCGTGGTGGCGGCGGTCGAAGCTGTCACGGCGCGTCGGGATGACGCGTGGCGTGTCTATCTGGCCACCGACGAACACGCGTTTCTCGAACACATGCGCGAACGCTTCGGCGACCGGCTCCTCTACCGTGCTATCTTCCGGTCGCGGGATGGCCGGCCCATCGATGTCGTCAACGACGACCCGAACTACACCAAAGGCGAAGACGCCGTGTGGGACTGCGTGTTGTTGTCGAGAACGAGTCACCTGATTCGCACCGCATCGAACCTTGGTCTCTGTGCGGCATTCTTCAACCCGTCGATCCCCGACGTGCGGCTCAATCGCCCGTACTACGAGCCCTCATGATCAACCGCCTTCGCGTGACGTACTTCATCTGCGCGAACACAGCGATCCTGCTGATCGTGGCCCTGGTCGGGACCGATCTCGCCATCCGGGTGCGACGGTATGTGATGCCGCGGTTCAGCGGTCCGGCGTTGACCGCGGCGGAGCTTGCCAACTACGGCCACATGACCGCCGGCGATCGCGAGGACCTGCGTCTGGCCATGCGCGTGTTGCGCGTTCGCTATGAGCCCGAAGTTGGATTCCTCCACCAGGCCACGACGTCACGGTTCTTGAATATCGACAATTACGGGATCCGTGCCAACGGGCCCGTCACGCGCCCCATCGCATCGATGCAGGGCGCCGTATGGCTACTCGGCGGGAGTACTGCCTTTGGCGACGGCGTGGCCGATGCCGAGACCATCCCGGCCCATCTCGAGCGGATCCTCAACCGGGAGGTCGTCAACCTCGGCGTGCGTAGCTACGCCGGCGCGGAAGAGAACCGACTGGTCAAGCGGTACGCGCGGATCGGGTACTTACCTACGCACGTCGTCTTTTTCGACGGCATCAACGAACGTTGCGACAACGGCCCGTACGTGCGCGACATGGCGAGAATAATCGTGAAGGCGCAGGACCCATATGACTGGGACCCAGGGCGTCCGATCACCTACACCTACGATAGGTTGCTGAGGAAGTTCGGGCTCTACCGAGGCGAGACGATCGACGGGCCAGAACCGTTCACCCCCAACTGCCGGCGCCACGGGAAGGAACAGCCGCTCGCCACGCTCCATACGCGCATGATGCGCGAGCGGGCCGCGATGTGCCGGCTGTATGGCCTTGCGTGCACCACGTTCGTGCAGCCATTCGCCGGTCTCCACGGCCGAACCGATCAGTTTGCGCAGGAGTTTCTGGACGGCGAGGCCCAGAATCTACGACTGCTGTTCGCCCACCTCGAAGGCAGTTGGCGCGACGCCGGGGCGCTGTTCCTGACCGACGCGTTGGATGGCGATGATCGCCATGGGTTCATCGACGAATTCCACTACAGTGCCGCCACCAGCCAGCGGATTGCGGCGGCTATCGCCGCTCGGCTGGTGATCGGGGCGCCACCAGACTCCGCTACGAACGAGCCATAAAGGTCCGAACGACCTCGCACACCTTCGCGATGTCCGACGCGGTAAGACGCAGCGACGACGGCAGCCAGAGACCACGCGCCGAGATGGCTTCAGTGCGTGGGAACGCCCCTGCCGTGGCGAAGGCAGGCTCGGCATGCAGCGGTGGATACATCGGCCGGCTGCCGATGCCGTGCGCATGGAGATGATCGATCAGCGCACGTTTTGCGCCCGGGTCCACCAGCACATCAACGAACCAGGGCGTCACGGCGTCGAGGTCGGTATCGACAAGCTCCACTCCCGGACATCCCGAGAGTCCGTCGCGATAGCGGCTGAAGATCTCGCGCTTGCGTTCGACGATCGCCGGTAGCCGCTGCATTTGCGACACACCGATCACCGCCTGGAGATCGGTGAACTTGAGGTTCCAGCCGACGGTCAGGTAGTGATCGCTGCCGCCTTCGCGCCGGCCGAAATCGCGGAGCAGGCTCATGCGGTTGTACAAATCCTCGTCGTTGGTGATCACCGCGCCGCCCTGTCCGGTGGTCACGATCTTCTGGGAACTGAACGACAGGCAGCCACATGCCCCGAGCGTACCGAGGTGGCGTCCGTCTCGGAAGGAACCCAGCGACTGCGCCGCGTCTTCCACCACCACTATGCCTCGGGCGCGGCAGCGATCGATGAACGCGGCCAGGTCCGCTGGCGAGCGGCCGTTCAACGACACGAACATCACCGCCCTGGTGCGCGGCGAGATGCGGGCCTCGGCCGCGGCGAGATCGAGGCACAGCGTGCGCGGTTCGATGTCGGCAAACACCGGCGAGCCGCCTGCCAGCACCACTGCCGTCGCGCTTGCCGCCATGGTCAGGTCGGGCACGATGACCTCGTCGCCGGGACCGATGCCAAGCCCCTTCAACGCGAGGAACAGGGCCATGGTGCCGCTCGGCGTGATGGTGCAGTAGCGCGCTCCGGTGTACTGGCGCAACGCCGCTTCGAACGCGCGCGTTTCGCGAAACTCGGTGAGCCATCCGCCGGAGCGAACGTAGCGTTCAACCGCCGCCGCGTCATCGTCGGTGACGAGCGGCTCCATTTGCGGAAGGTAGCCGCTCACCGTGCTGCCGTCGAAAGAATGGTGCGCTTGAACCAGTCGATGGTGCGGCGGAGGCCGTCCTCGAGCGGGACCTGCGGCGAGAAATCCATCACCCGCGAGGCGCGTTCCGTCGACGCCACGCGCCGGTGATCACCGCCGCGTTTCGAGGCGTCGAAGACGATCCGGCCGGTGAAGCCGGACAAACGCGCGATCAGGCGGACGACGTCGCCAATCGACTGCTCCGCTCCGGACGCGACGTTGACGAACGCCGGGGCCTCGAGCCGCTCGGCCGCCTGCAACACGCCCTCGGCCAGGTCGTCGACGAACAGGAAGTCTCGTGTCGCGGTGCCGTCGCCCCACACCACCAGTTCCTGGTCGCGAAAACATTTCGCAATCGTGGCGGGAATGATATGCGCCTGCGGACCATCGAAATGATCGTGCGGTCCGTAGGCGTTCGCGCCCAGCACGCCGACGGCGGGCACGCCAAATTCGCGCCAGTACATCTCGGCCAGATCCAGCAATTGCCGCTTGGCGAGGCCGATACCCATGTAGCCGGCGGCAACCTGCCCGCGCCAAAGGTGTTCTTCCCGAAACGGCGGCGCCGCATCATCGGGATAGGCCAGCAGGTTTCCGACCGAGACGATCCGCTCGACTCCGGCCTCGCGCGCCGCCTCGAACACGTTGAGGTTGATCAGGACGCAATCACGATATTGCGATGCGGGATGGGCGCGGCTGTACTCGACATTGCCGGTGGGCGCCGCCAGGTGGACGACCACCTGCGCTCCGCGCACCGCAGCGCGGCAGTGATCGGCGTGACGCAGGTCGCAGTCACGAGATCGTGGGACCACGATCGCGTCGGCGGAGACGCCGCGCCGTTCGAGCGCACCAACGACTGCCCGACCGACGAAACCGGCGCCACCGGTCACGAGCACCCGCTTGCCTTGCCAGAATTCACTCATCAGGGCTGGACTGGCGCAGCGGTGGTCAGCGCAACGTGACGACACGAGGCGTGACGGCGCCTGGAGCCGACGCGAGCGCAGGGGCCCGCCATTCCCGTCGCGCCCGCCAGTAGAGCCGCCACGCTGCGGTGATGGCGGCCACGATGTCACCCGCCGGCATTCGAGGTCGCGACGCGCCGCTGCCCGCGCCGCGGACCCGCTTCAGCACCGCGCAGCCCAGGAAACGGACGATTTCGCGCCGGTAGGGCGGGAATTGATCGACGAGAAACAGGAGGTAGGTTAACGACGACCGCAGATCGCGGGCGCGCTTGGCCCGCTGGAGCGATGCGGTGGCGGGCGCCGGATGGCGCACCACGGCATCGGGAGCGTGCGCCACACCGTAGCCGTCTGCGATCAACGACATGAAGGCGACGTGCTCGTCGCCGCCGTCGATCAGCCGGCCGCGGCCGATGCGCTCATCGAACCGCACGGCGCTGGTGAGCACCGCGCGGCGAAAGGCCATGGTGTTGCCGTCACCGATGCCACCGAAACAGGCCAGCGTGAACCAATCCGGCGTGGCCCGATCGACGATGCGGCGCTCGCGCACGCGGCCCTCGTGGTGCGCATCCTCGCCGGTCATGTCCAGGCTGTCGCCGCGGGCCTTCATGTAGCGGGTGTGGCCGGCCACGGCGGCCACGCGTGGTTCGGCAAAGGCGCGTACGAGTGCCGCCAGCCACCCCGGCTCAGCGATCGCATCGTCATCGAGGTACGCGACGATCTCGCCTCGGGCGGCGCGCGCGCCGAGGTTCCTCGCGTGCGTCAGTCCCGGATGCGGCTCGCGGATGCAGGCGGCCCCGCGGGCGCGGCAGGACTCCGCCACGCTGTCGCCACTGCCGTTGTCGACCACGAGGATGTCGAAGCGCGCATACTGCTGCCCCGCTAGCGCGTCGAGACAGCGCTCGAGTTCACGAGGCCGGTCGCGCGTGCAGACGACTACGGTGACATCCGGAGTCATAAAGAGGTTCGATCACCGCGAGTGTACCGAAACGGATGATCACCCGCAAGGCGGCCGGGGCGAGCGCGGTCAGCGCCGGTGCCGGCACCGATCGTGTTTGCCGCGCCGGTGATCGCGATCGCGATCGTCACGATCGTTCCAGTGATCGTGATCCCGGTCGCCACAGTGGTCATCGTCATCGTCATGCGACGAAGGCTTCGCAAAGGTGATGGTCACCACGGCGATGTCGCTGCCGCCCGATGACCCCGTCAGCTGATAGGTGAACGTGGTGCTGCCGCTGGCATTGGCTGGCGCCTTGAAGGTGACAGTGCCGTCGGCGTTCACGATCGCCTGTCCTTTGCCGGGCGCCCTCACAATCGACACCGTGATGGCCTGGCCATGCGCCGTGTCGTTGGCCTGCACGTCGATGATGTGCGACGCCTTCTTGACGGTCACCCTGTCGTCGACCGCCACCGGCTTGACGACACCCGACACGTGCGCGCCGGTGAGCGAGTTCCAGCGCGCTCCGCCAAGCACGGCCCCAAACCACGGCACGTGCGGCACCGAGACACGAGCCTCACCCGTGCACGACGCCCCCGCGGGATCGCTCGCCTTGAAGCGCACGAGATAGACCCGGCCATCGCCTCCGCCGCTGCGTTCGGCGCGGACCCAGGCGCGCGAGCCGTGTTTCTCGATGCCGCCGTCCTGGCCGGTGTGGCCCTGGCCCGCTCCGTCGATCGGCTCATCCTGCAGGATCGACGTGAACATGATGGTGACGCGCTTCCCTTCCGGGTCGGCGACGCCGCCGATCGTGACGTCCACCGGCTTGTGATTGGCGGGCCAGATGACACTCGGAGTCGCCCTCGCGGTCGTGCACACCGGCGGCGCGTTCGTCGGTGCGGGGAGCGTGATCGTGACCGTCGCCTGCGACGTCAAGGCACCGTCGCTGACCCGGTAGGTGAACGTCACGCTGCCCACAGGCGTCGTCGGCCGGGTGAACGTGAACGAGCCGTTCGGGTTGAGTAGCAGTGTGCCGGCGGTTGGTCCTGCGACCAGGCTCGCGGTCAGCGAGGCCGAGTCGATGTCGTGGTCGTTTCCAAGCACGCCAGGCGCGGCAATGGTGAAGGTGTTGCTCGTGCCGGCCGAGTAGCTGTCGTTCGACGCGACCGGCGCGTCGTTCACCGGGTTCACCGTGATGGTCACCGCCGCGATGTTGCTCTCGGTCGCGCCGTCGCGCACCCGGTAGGTGAACACATCGACGCCGTTGAAATCGGCCGTTGGCGTGTAGAGGAACGACCCGTCTGCCTGCACCGTCAGCGAGCCATGCAACGGGCCGTTCACCAGGGCGGCGGTGAACGGGCTGCCCTCGAAATCACCCAACACTCCGCTCGACAGCGGCGTATCTTCGTTGGTATTGCGGCTTTGGTTGGTCGCCACCGGCACGGGTTGGACGTCGGCCACCTCCCACTGGAAGGAATAGCTCGTCGTATCCGCGCCCTGGCTTTCGCTGACGACCACGATGTGTTCGCCGGCGGCGTTGTAGGCCAGCCGGCCACTGAACTCACCTGTCGCTGGGTTGAAGGAGATTCCCGGTGGCAAGCCCGTGACCGCATACGTCAGGCCACTCTTCACGGGACCCGCTGTGAATGAGACCACCTGGCCCTCGTCACTCGCGCGGTCTTCGATCACCACGATGTTGATGTAGTGCTTCTTTGCGACGGACCAGACGTTGTTGTCGTCGCGCGCGCGGAAGATCATCGTGGTTTTGCCCACCTCGTCGATCGTCACGGTCGCAGTGGAACCCGGGACCGGCGGATAGTCGATGCCAATATCATTGGCACCGGTGAAATCGTATTCGATCTCCGTGACCGCCGAGTCGTCTTGCGCGGTCAACGTGAGCGTCAACGGCGGCCCGACGAGTGGGCGATACACCGGCGTCCAGCCCGACACCTGGGGGGGAACGCTGAAGCCGGTCACCGCGACGGTGGGCGGGTCGTTATCGATGAAGCAGTTGCTCACCGGGACGAGACCCGAGCGGCGTAACACGTCGGTGGTTTCGATCGCGGTGCCGCCGGCGACAGCCACGAGTTCGCCGATGAAAGGAGCCGTCTCGCTGCCCGGCGCGGTCAGGGTATGGGTGTAGAGATAGACCTCGCCGGCCGACAAGTCGAACAGGCCGAACTGAGGCGCCTCGAGTTCGCCATCCAAAGACAGTTCTGGAACGACATCCGTCACACCCGGCCAACCGGCCGGGACCGTCAGCTTGAACCGCAGCTGGTAGGGCGACCCGCTGCAGACGGCCTCGACAGGACTGCCGCTGCCGTCGAGCACCTCCATGTCGTACGCCACCAGGTTCCGCGTTTGCAGAATCCACGAACGATTGTCTGGGTGCCCCGAGCTGTCGGAGGTGGCGATGCGACCCGTCGTCGCGTCGGCTGCCAGCGCGTACGGCTGCGCGCTGTCGAACCGATCGATGGTGAAGCCTTCAATCGTGAAGATGTGATTGAGCGTGAGGTTGGCGATATCGGGCTCGAACGCCTCGATGCGGTTGTTCAGCGCGTCGGCGACAAACAGTCGTGC
>JALDXK010000105.1:0-13534 GCA_032155105.1 Acidobacteriota bacterium | reverse complement strand
AGCTCAAGCAGTTCCCCGACGCGCTGTCTGGCAACGTCTCGCCGGTGGTGCTGCGCGAAGGGCCGGCCAACCGGCTCGCCTTCATCACCTATTTCAAGGGCGAGTACGGCCTGCACCTGCTCGAGCGCAAGGACGAGATCACCAAGGTGGCCAGCGCGGACTTCGGGTCGCCCGGACCGATCGTTGATTTCCAGGCGCCGCTCACCCACACGCTCGTCGCCGACAACAAGAAGAAGAAGGGCAAGTTCGACAAGTTGTTCCTCGAGGGGCGCCCGCCGGTGGCGCTCGGCGTGACCAGCGGTGGCGACGTCTTCGGCGGCACCCAGGTGACGTTCACCGACGTGCTCGGCGACCAGCAGTTCAACCTGTTCATCTCGTCGGTGTCGCAGTACCGCACCATGTCGTTCACGTGGCTGAACATGGAGAAGCGCATGCAGTGGGCCCTGCAGGGCTACAACATGTCGCAGTTCTACTACGGCCAGCTCGATGGGGTGTTCTACGACCCGGCCTACAACGGCCTGATCGACCGTGACCTCGCCACCGCGACGCGCACCATCCAGGGCGGCACGGCCTTCGCGATCTATCCGTTCAACCGCTACCGCCGCATCGAGGTGTTCGGCGGCTTCAACCGTTACCAGGAGAGCTACAACGATCCGCTGATCGCGGAAATCTCCAACGACTACCAGCAGGAGCAGTTCGGGCGCACCGTCTTCAACAACGGCAACATGGTGCCGCTCGGCGCCGCGTTCGTGCAGGAGACCACGATCTTCCGCGAGTTCGGGCCGCTCTCGGGCAGCACGATGCGCCTCTCGTATGAAATCGCGCCGAAGATCGGCAACACGCTGACCCGGCAGACGCTCGACGGCGACGTGCGCAAGTACTATCGCCTCGGCGCCACCGGCCTCCTGGCGCTGCGTGCCCGCGGCTTCAAGAGCTGGGGCGACAACCCCGACTACACTTACTTCGGCGGCAACTCGGAGCTGCGCGGCTACGAGTACCTGCAGTTCGTCGGCCAGAACGTGTTCTTCGGGAACGCCGAGCTGCGCTTCCCGCTGATCGAGGCCATGGCGACGCCGATCGGGGTGCTGGGCGGCATCCGCGCCACGCTGTTTGCCGGCGTCGGCGGCGCGAACTTCGAGGGCGTGCCGTTCAACTTCTACACCAACAACGACGAGGTCCATCGGCCGATCATCGATTACGACCTGAACAACCAGCCGATCTTCGGCGCCCCGGTGCTGATCGAGGGCGGGCGCTTCGTCGACGCGCGCGCCTCCTACGGCATCAGCCTCGCCACCTTCGCGCTCGGCTTCCCGCTCCACTTCGACTGGTCCTGGCGCACGCTGATGAACCGCGACTGGGAAGACGTGCAGTTTGCGCAATTCGGCGGCAGCGAGGAGTTCCGCAAGGTCAAGTTCACGATGTGGATTGGCTACGACTGGTAGGGGACAGCAGTCAGCAGTCAGCAATCAGTAGTCAGCAATCGGCAATCAGCAATCAGCAATCAGAGGGTCGAGCGGGGCCGCGACATCAGGCCCCGCTTTTTCTTTTGAGGCGCTCGTCTCTTCGAGCGTGCGCGTCCCGACACCGCTGTTCGTCTTCGGGCGTGTCGACGATCAAGGGCGGCACAGCGGTGGGCTTGCCATTGCGGTCGAGCGAGACGAACGTCAGGTACGCCTTGCTCGTCAGCTTGCGATCGCCAGTCTGAATCTCTTCCGAAAACACTTCCACTTCGACCTCGAGTGAGGTCTTGAAGGCGCACGTCACGCGCGACGTGAGGATGATCAGGTCGCCGACCTTGATGGGATGAATGAAGTCGAGTGAATCGACGCCGGCGGTGAGCGCCAGCGTGTTGGTGTGCCGGTGGCAGGCAATAGCGCCGGTGATGTCGATGAGATGCATCACCGTCCCGCCCAGGATGAAGCCTAACGGATTGGAATCGTTCGGCAGGACGACCTGGACCGTTTCAGCGGTCGAGTCCTGCCAACGCTTGGCCTTCAATCCGCGTCCCGGTTGCTGATTGCTGATTGCCGATTGCTGATCGCTGATCGCTGATCGCCGATTGCTAGTTCCCCGCCTTCGACATGCGCAGCTCGCTGCGCTCCAGATCCAGCGACACGCGATACGGGCTCAGGAACTTGTGCCCGACGATGCCACCCACCTGGAAGCCGAGCAACACGCTCGGCGCCTGCAGGTTGAGGACCACTACCGCAAAGTTGTTGTACTTGATCTGGTTGAAGTTGAGGTTGACGCCCGGCATCAGGAACGCGTCGCGATCCCAGCCCGAGGTGCCGTAGACGCGCAGCGCGATCTTGCGCGGGATGTCGTGATCAAGCTCCTCCGCCGTCGCGGTGCTGATCGAGATCACCTCGCCGCCGGTGTCGACCACGAAGTAGGTCGGCCGCTTGTCGTTCAGCATGCCGCGCACCATCGACAGGCGATGATGCCGCATCGGCAGCGTGAATTCGGCCGGTTCCACCGGCAGCTTCCGGGCCAGCGACAGCTTGTGGGTCGCGTAGTCGATGGTCATCGACAGGCCGAGGCCGAGCGGCGAGAAGCTCTCGGTTTCGCGCTTCGGGATGCCGCGCAGCGCCGGCGCCTTGATCAGGGCCGGCACGTTGCTGACCTGCAGCGTGCCGATCTCGAGCAGGTCGAGGCGCCCGAGCTGCAGGCCGCGCAGGCCCACTTCGCCGACGCCGGCGCTCAAGGTGTAGGTGATCGGCCGCACCACCGCGCTCGACGCGGTCTGGCGCGAAATGGTGGTCAGCTCGGAGCCGGTGTCGAGCACGAAGTCCTGCGGCCGGCCGCCGTTGACCTTCGCCTTGACGATCACCTTTTCGTCGATGACGCGGAAATCAACGGTGTGAATCTGGGTGTCCGACGTCGGTTCGATGGCGATCGGCTCGCGCTCGGCGAATGAACGCAGGAACCGGATCTGCGAGCGCGACCAGGCCGCCTTCTCGCTGCGATCCTTGTTGGGCAGCAGGTTGACATAATTTCCGTAGGCCGCGGCGGCCTGCTCGTAGCGCCGCATGCGCTCGAAGATCGTGCCAACCGTGTGGTGGATTTCCTCGTCGCGCGGCGCGGCCTTCAACGCCGCCTGCGCCTCGTTGAGCGCGTCATCGAGCTTGTTCTGCGACGCGAGCGCGCGCGCCAGGCCGTGGCGTCCGCGTGATAGATCCGGCACCAGTGACAGGGCGTCGGTGAATTCCTGGTGCGCTTCGTCGAACAGCCCCGCCGACCACAACGCGTCGGCGTGCACCGCCATCACCTCGGCGCTCTTCGGTGCCTGGAGCTTGAGCGTGGCGGCCTCGCGTTGGGCCTCGATGAATTCGCCAAGCCGCAGCGCCGACTTCACCACGCCGATCCGCGCCTGCACCGACACCGACTTGGATTCGGCCTTGACGGCCTTGCGGAAGGCTTCGAGCGATTCGCGGTAGCGGGTCTCTTCGAACAGGAGAGTACCCAGCTGGAATTGGAGATTGGCGTCGTTGACGTCGTCGCGCCCCTGGACGCCTGCGGCGAGCGCCATCACTACGGCCACGGCCACCAACGCAAAGCGAGGTCTCGTCATGGGTCCCTTTCAATTCAGGGCTCCGGGGCGCAGCCGGGGCCGGGAGGGCTGGACCCTCCCTATGCCGCCGATTCTATGTGCAAACGGGTCGCCCGCGGCAATCCGTTTTGACTGTCACTTCTGGAAGTGCTTGGCGTTGATTTCGATGTAGTTCTTCCATTTTTCCGGCACCTCATCGAGGGCGAAAATGGCCTCGACCGGGCAGGCCGGGACGCACGCGCCGCAATCGATGCACTCGTCCGGGTGGATGTAGAGCATCGTGGCCGCTTCGAAGTCCGACTCGTCCTTCCGGGGGTGGATGCAATCCACCGGGCAGACGTCCACGCAGGCGGAGTCCTTGGTGCCGATGCAGGGTTCCGTGATGATGTAGGCCATTTCCTCTGATCCTTGTCAGTGAAAAATTAAAAGTTAAAAGTTAAAAATCAGGCCGTGCTTTCCAGGGCCGTGTGTGGCACATGGCCGAGGCGCATCGAGATGCGGCGCGCCAGGTCCCAGGCGCCGCGGTGATGCTCGGTGAGAATCGGTGCATCGTCGGCGCCGTGGCCGAACACGCCGACGCGCGCTACTTCCTGGCCGGTGTAATCCCTGACCGGCGCGCAGGTGCAGAACAGGCGCTGCAGTGCGTCGGGCTCAACCGGTGGCGGGCCGAGCCGCACGACCGTGGCTTCTGGCTTGTTCAACTCCGCTGGCGCCGCGAGCCGCAGGCAACTCAAGCGCCGCGTGGCCTGCCGCGGCGAGAAATACAGCGCGCAGTGGCCGGGCATTTCCTTCCCGTACACGGTTCGCATCGCGACCTCGTCCGGGCCCGTGCTCCACACGTATGTGACTTCTCCGCTCGACGGGATCGCAATGAAACCGCGATACGGCGTGCGCAGGACGTATTCGCGCATGATCGGATACGCGTGCAGCCGCAGCTCCGACTGTCCGAGCGATCGGAAACTCAGGTCGAGCATCTTCAGCGTGAGGCCGTAGCGCTGCGACTCATCGTCCTGGCGCACGTAGCCGCGCCGTTTCAAGACGGCCAGCAGGCGATGCACGGTCGATGCGGGCTGCCGCAGCGCACGCGCGAGGTCCGACAGGCTCATTCCGCGCGGGGCGCCGCTCAACACTTCGCAAACTTCAAGCGCCTTGTCGATGGAGGTGCGTGGTCCGCTGGGGCGATGAGCGGTAGGAGCTGATTCCATTATGCGGAACGACGTTTCAGAATTCTGACTCTACCGTTGGCCCCCTTCCCTGTCAAGGCGTTACAGGCATAGGATGGTCGTCCGCCGTGTCGAATTCGCTCTTCGGGCAGACCCTCGGGCACTACAAGATCATCGACCAGCTGGGCGCTGGGGGGATGGGGGTTGTGTACCGCGCCCAGGACGTCAAGCTAGGCCGTCAGGTCGCGCTGAAGGTCCTGCCTACCGGGAACACGGCGAGCGACGAAGCCGTGGAGCGGTTCCGCCGCGAGGCGCGCACGGCGTCGGCGCTCAATCACCCGAACATCTGCACCATCTACGGCTTCGACGAGCACCAGGGACAGCTTTACCTCGCCATGGAACTGCTCGACGGCGAGCCGCTCGACCGCCGCCTGTCGGGGCGCCCGCTCGAGCTGCGCTCGATGCTCGACATTGCCGCGCAGGTGGCCGATGCGCTCGACGCGGCGCATGCCGAGGGCATCCTGCATCGCGACGTGAAGCCGGCCAACATCTTCCTCACCCGCCGCGGTCCGGTGAAGGTGCTCGACTTCGGCCTCGCCAAGCTGTCGCCGGAATATCGCCGGCGTTCGGGCATGATGGCCGCCACCACCGATACGCGCGTGCCCGAACACTTCACCAGCGCCGTCGGCACGACGGTGGGCACCATCGCGTACATGTCGCCCGAACAGGCGCGCGGAGACGATGTGGATCCGCGGACGGATCTCTTTTCGTTCGGCGTCGTGATGTACGAGATGGCCACGGGCCGTCAGAGTTTCCCCGGCCACACGACCGCAGTCGTGTTCGACGGCATCTTGAATCGCGATCCGGTGCCGCCGAGCACGCTTAATTCGAACCTGCCGCCCGAGCTCGATCGCATCATCACGAAGGCGCTCGAGAAAGATCGCGGGCTCCGCTATCAGACGGCCGCCGACATCGGGGCGGACCTGAAGCGGCTGCGCCGCGATTCGGGATCCAGGGCCAGCCGCCCGGCGCTGTCGGCCACCAATTCGCCCGCGGAGGCGGCGACGGTGATCGTCGGATCGTCGGCTGGGGCAACCGGCTCGCCATCGGGCCTCGGCGCCGCGCCAACATCGGCGACGAGCGCGGTGGGCAGCGATCCGTCGGCAATGATTCGCGCCGCGGCCAAGACGCCCTGGTTCTGGGGCGCGGGTGCGGCGGTGGTGGCCATTGCGGCCGTCGCGGCCGGCATCGGCGCCTACTTCGCCGGCGGCAACAGCCGGTCGCAGCAGGCGGCAGGTCCAGCCGACACGACCGAGGTCACGCAGCCGGCAGCGGCCCCGCCTCCCGCGACGGCGCCGGCGGCCACGACCTCGCCGCCAGTCACGACGCCGCTCAAGGAGACGGCTGCTCCCCCGGGGCCAGGCTCGACAGAGAAGCCGGTAGCGCCTGCCGGAACGCGCGCGGCCAAGGGCGCGGTGCCAACGCCGGTGTCGAAGGATTCAGAAGCCGCGCAACGCCTCGACGTGGCGAAAGCGAAGCTGGCGAACAACCTGAACGATCAGGCGCTCGCCGATCTGCGGCAGATCATCCTCGAGTATCCGCAGTCGGCGTCCGCCGCCGAAGCCGCGTTTCTCGCCGCCGACATTCACGAGAAGACCGGGCGGCCCGACGACGCGATGGCCGCGTTCGTCGAGTTCGAAAGCCGGTTCGCCCGCGATCGCCGCGCCCCCGAGAGCAAGCTGCGCCGCGCGCAGATCCTCGCGCGCCGTGAGCAACCGGCCGCCTTGCTGCAGGCGCGCCAGTTGCTGAACGACGTGGCCCTCGACTATCCCGGTACGTCGAACGCGCAGGCGGCCCTGCAGATGAAGTTCAAGCTTGAAACCGAGCGCAAGAACATCCGCGAGATCGATCCGGTGCTGAAGGTCCAGGTGCCGGCGGTGATGGTCACCTTGCGCCAGATCATCGACCAGTTCCCCGAGTCGCCGCAGTCCATGGCGGCGCGCAACCGCCTCGCGGCCATGCTCGAGGACATGGATCGCTACAAGGAATCCGTCGGGGTGTTGGAGGATCTCGCGGTGCGCGCCGGCGACACCGGCCCCGACCTGTGGTTCCGCATCGGCGAGATGTACGATCGCCGGCTGAGAAACCCGGAGAAAGCGCGCGAGGCGTACGCCAAAGTGCCGCAGGCCTCGTCGCGTTATACCGAGGCGCAGCGTCGCCTCAAGCGAAAGTAGGCGGGGCGATCAAGGAGAGCGGATCTCGACGGTGCCGGTGACGACATCGAGCGAGATCACCGGCTCGCCCTTGCCGAGCGTCGCTTCTCCCCACCGCGGCCCCCACGTCTCGCGCCGCGTCAGTGGAATGTCTGACTTGATCGCGCCGTTCAGGGCCAGTGCCATGATGCGCGCGTCGGCCGGCCGTTCGGCCAGCGTGAGCCGCACGTCGCCATTGAAGGCGCGCAGGCGCAGCAGGCCGTCGGCCGACAGCCGCGTGCCCGACAGCACCACTGATCCGATGCCGCTTTCCAGCCGCAGCGTGCCCGACAGGTCGTTGCCCTCGATCGGTCCGCGGCGCACGTCGGCGTTCAGCGTGCCGGCAAATCGACTGATCGTGACCCGCCCTTCGAGCACCTGCACCCGATCGATCGTGGCCGCGCGGGGCACGCGCACGATCACGTCGGCGCGAAGCGCGGGGTCGGTGCCGCCGTCGAGCTGGGTCGCGCGAATACTGACGCGTTCGGGTGTGTCGTCGATGGCGATGGGCAGGCGCGCCAGTTGCGCCGCCGCCGGCGCATGACGTTCGATCGTGATCTCCGCGTCGGTGCGATTCGATCCCTCAATGCGCACCGTTCCGATCGTGACCTCGATGGAGAGCGTTTTTCCGGCGGAAAGCGCAACCACGCGGCTCTGCGTGTCCGACACCTCCACCGTCGCGCGATCCAGGACCGCGAACGTGTCCGCCCCGGCAAGGACCAGCGCCGCGGCGAGGATCATCCACACGCGCGCATTATACTTTCCGGATATGCAGGGGCGCGGGGGCGGACGTCCGTGGGTGCGGCGGTGCGCCGTGCGACTGTGCGTTGTACTCCTGCTGCCGGCCGCGTCGGCACGCCCGGCCGCCGCGCAATGGCTGCCTGAACAACCGGTGTCGCTCGCCGGTGGCCACGTCGTGGTCGGCGCCGAATTCTCGTTTACGTTCGCGCCCGAGGATCCCGGCTTCTTCAATTACACGAGCTACGAGTTTTCAGCGCTGCGCAACGTGCGCATGGCGGTCTCAGCCGAAGTCCGCGCCAACGATCACCTGCAGGTGCTCGGCGAAGTGCGGCTCGACCAGGGGCGCGTGTTCGAGGCCTACGGGTTGTACGTACGGCTGCGTCCGTGGGCCACGCGCCGGTTCGACATCCAGGCCGGCCGCGTGCCGCCAACCTTTGGCCTGATGAGCCGCGCGAGCTACGGCAACAACAACATCCTGATCGGGCAGCCGCTCGCCTATCAGTACCTGATGTCGATCCGTCCCGATGCGGTGCCCGCCACCAATGACGACCTGCTGCGCATGCGCGGCCGCGGCTGGCTGTCGAATTTTCCGGTTGGCAACATCACGCCAGGGCCTGGATTGCCCCTGGTGAACACCGCCCGATGGGATACGGGCGTGCAAGTCCACGGCCTCGTGCGCGCTCTCGAGTGGACGGGCTCAGTGACCGCCGGGTCGCTCTCCGATCCGCGGACGCTCCGCGACAACAATGCGGGCCGTCAATTCGCGGGCCGCGTCGTGGCACGGCCCACGGCGGCGCTCGCACTGGGACTGTCCGCGTCGCGCGGCGCATGGCTGAATCGCACCCTCGACGAAGCCGTGGCGGGCGCAGAGACGACGGATGATGCGCGGCAACTGGCCTTCGGAGGCGATGCGGAATTCTCCGCCGGTCCGCTGCTGGTGCGCGGCGAGGCGATTCGATCGACGTGGACGATGCCGGCGATCGAGACCTTGCGGATCAACGACCCGCTGGTGGCCACGTCGATGCTGGTCGAGGCCCGCTACAAGATCTCGCCCGGCTTCTACATGGCGGTGCGCGGCGACCGCATGGACTACAGCAGAATCTGGGGTCAGCTCGGCGGGAATACCTGGGAGTCGCGCGTCTGGCGCGTCGAGGCCGGCGCGGGATATTCGATCACCCGCAACATCCAGCTGAAAGGCTCGTGGCAGCGCAACGAGCGCGATGGCGGCCGCGTGCGCAGCGACTCGCTCGCCGCCGGGCAGGTGATCTATTGGTTTTAAGGGCCCTGCTGACGGCGTCACTGGCATGGGTGTGGCTCGCCGCCTCGACCTCGGTGCCGACCGCCGCCGCGCGCGCCCACCACGGCGCGGCGCGCGACGGCGCACAGAAAGGCGCCGGCATTCGCGGGCGGCTGGACATCCGCAGCGTCGCCAAGACGCCGGAACGCCGGCCCGACGTATCGGCGCCGGGAGGGCCGGGCCCGCGTGACGTGTTCGATCTGCGCCGCGCCGTCGTCTATCTCGAAACGGCGCCGCAGTCCGCATTCGACGACGACCGCGAGCCTGGCCGCGCCGCCATGGACCAGCGCCACGAGCGGTTCGTGCCTCACCTGCTCGCGGTGATGGTCGGCACCGTGGTGGATTTCCCCAATAGCGATCTCACCTATCACAACGTATTCTCGCTGTCGCGTGCCAAGCGATTCGATCTCGGGCGCTACGCCGCGGGCAAGTCGAAGGCCGTGCGCATGGATCGCGCCGGCGTGGTGCGCGTATTCTGCGACATCCACTCCCACATGAGTGCGTTCGTACTCGTGTTCAACCATCCGTTCTTCGACATCACCGAAGATGACGGCCGCTTCGAGCTGCCGGGGCTCCCACCGGGAAGCTATACGGTGGCGGGCTGGTATGAAGGCGAAACGCGCATCACCCGGCCGGTGGTCGTGCCTCCGGGCGGCTGGGCCGAGATCGAGCTCGTGGTGCCGTGATCCGCATCCTCGGATCGATCACCAACCGTATTTTCCTCGCCTGCGCGCTGCTGGCGATGCTGTCGATCGGCGCCGCCGTCACGTTCGTCAGCGCCCGGCTCACGGCGCAGACCGAGGCAGAGCTGCAGAACGACCTCAAGGAAGCCGCCACCCTCGTCAACGACCAGCGGCAGACGCAGTTCGAGCACGTCATGCGCACGGCGGGCTTGATCGCCGACCTGCCGAAGTTCAAGGCTGCCGTCGACCTCGCCGATCTGCCAACGCTCGAACCCATCGCGGCCGACTACCGTCTCCAGGCCGGCGCCGATCTGCTCATCGTGAGCGGTCGTCGCGGTGAACAGCTCGCCCTCATCGGAGAAACGGCGGCGCGACCCGTGGCCGCGGTGCCGGAAGACGTGGCGCTGGCGCTCGACGCCAAGGTGGCCCCCGCGTTCTGGCTGCATCCCGCCGGCGTGATGGAAGTCGTCAGCGTGCCGGTGATGCTCGGCCTGGATTCGCCGGAAATTCTCGGCACCCTGAGCATCGGCACCCTGCTCGACGAGCGCCGGGCCGCGCAGTTCAAGGCGCTCAGCGGCGCCGACATAGCGTTCGCGATGGGCGGCGTGATCCGCGCCTCGACGCTGGGTCACGACGCCCGCGGCGCCCTGGCGCCGCTCGTCAGCGCCACCAGCCCGGCCCGGATCGTGATCGGCGGCGAGGAATATGTCGCGATGTCGCAGCCGCTCGGCGTCGGCCACGCCGCCGACGATCCCGCGGCGATCATCCTGCGCTCGCGCAGCGAACGGCTGCGGACGCTCGGCACCATTCAAGCCGCGCTCGGCGGCATCGCCCTCGGCGCCACCCTGCTCGCCATTGTCGTCAGCTACGGCGTGGCGCGGACCATCACGCGACCGCTCGCGTCGATTACCGATCAGATGCGGCAGATTGCCGCCACCGGCGATCTGACGCGCACGCTGCCAGTGCGCCAGCAGGCCAGCTGGGATGATGATGACGCGCACATGCTGGCCACGACGTTCAACAAGCTAACCGAATCGGTGGTGCGGTTTCAGCGCGACGCGGCCCAGCGCGAGCGGCTGTCGTCGCTGGGGCGGCTGTCCACGGTGATCGCCCATGAGGTCCGGAACCCGTTGATGATCATCAAGGGCGCGTTGCGCACGCTGGCCCGCGACGGGGCCAGCGAGGCCGACGTGCGCGACGCGGCGAAAGACATCGATGAGGAGATCGATCGGCTGAACCTCCTGGTCAACGACGTGCTCGACGTGGCCCGTCCGATCCGGCTCGATTGCTCGCCGACCGAGATCAACGCGGTGTGCCGGGCCGCGGTGCTGGCGGCGAGCGCCGGCCAGGCGGGACCGCCAGTGACGCTGGATCTCTCGCCCGCGGTACGCGACATCGTCACCGATAGCGAACGCCTGCGCACCGTGCTGGTGAACCTGATCACGAACGCGTACCACGCCATCGAGGGACGCGCCAACGGCGGCATCGCGGTGATCACGCAGGCGATCGGCGAGCGGCGGGTCGCGATCACCATCCGCGACACGGGCCGCGGCATCCCGGAAGATGATCTGCCGCGCGTCTTCGATCCATACTTCACCACGCGGCGGGCGGGCACCGGGCTCGGCCTGGCCATCGCCAAGAACATCATCGAGGCGCTGGGCGGCTCGATTGGCGTCACTACGCGGGCGGGCGCGGGCACCGATTTCCGGATCGAGCTCGGCGACGCACCCACCCGCTCTGAAGGCTGATGGCTGGAAGCATTCTGCTCGCAGACGACGAAGAGAAGATCCTCAAGACCCTCGGCCGCGCGCTGCGAGACGACGGGCACGAGGTGGTGACGGCGTCGAACGCCCGGGAGGCCTCGCGGCTGCTCGCCGAGCGGTCCTTCGACCTGCTGATCATCGACTTCCTGATGCCCGATCGCACCGGGCTCGACGTGATCCGCGAGCTGGCGGGCTCGGCGCCGGAATCGGAACGGCCGGCAGTGGTGATGATGACCGCGCATGGCAGCATCGAGAGCGCGGTTGAGGCGATGAAGCTCGGCGCCCGCGACTACTTACAGAAACCCTTCGAGGTCGACGAGCTGCTGGTGCTGGCCAGGCGGGCGCTCGAGGATCAACGCGCCCGCACCGGGCTGCGCTACCTGCTCAGCGAACGCGACGCCGAGTTCAACCATTACGGGATCATCGGCCGCAGCCGCGCCGTCCTCGACGTGATCGCCCGCGCCGAGCTGGTGGCCGAGTCGAAGAGCACCGTGCTGCTGACGGGAGAGACCGGCACCGGCAAGGAGCTGGTGGCCCGCGCCATCCACGCCCGCAGCGCCCAGCGCAGCATGCCGATGATCAAGGTCAACTGCGCCGCCATCCCGGAGACGCTGCTCGAATCCGAGTTGTTCGGCCACGTCCGCGGCGCGTTCACCGGCGCGACGTTCACCAAGAAGGGCCGCTTCGCGCTGGCCGATGGCGGCACGATCTTCCTCGACGAGATCGGGACCATCGCGCTGTCGGTGCAGGCCAAGCTGTTGCGGGTGCTGCAGGATCGCGAGTTCGAGCCCCTCGGCGCCGAACGGACCCAGCGCGTCGACGTGCGCGTGATCGCCGCGACCAATCGCGACCTCCGGCAACTGGTGTCGGAGGGCAAGTTCCTCGAAGACCTGTTCTACCGCCTCAACGTGATTCCGATCGAGATGCCGCCGCTCCGCGAGCGGCGCGAGGACGTGACGCTGCTGGTCGACCACTTCGTGACGCGCTTCGCGGAGCGGACCGGGAAGAAGATCGAGGGCGTCGACGACAAGACGATGACCGAGCTCAAGGGCTATGAATGGCCCGGCAACGTGCGCGAGCTCGAGAACACGATCGAGCGCGCGGTGGTGCTCTCGACCACGCCACTCCTGACCAGCCGCACGGTCTGGCTGATGAGCGCCACGACCACGCCGGCGGCCGCGGCGGTGCCGTCACTCAAGCTGCACCAGAATCTCGAATGGGCCGAACGCGAGACGATGCGTCGCGCGCTCGAGCAGGCTCGCGGCGTGAAGAAAGACGCCGCCGAATTGATGGGCATCAGCCAGCGCGCGCTCAGCCACTACCTCGCCAAATACCGGATGGAAAGCTGAACGGGGGCCGCCCCCCACGGAAGGGGCGCCCCACGATCGGGCGTGTCCCGGGGCGCCTTTACGCTCAGCGTAAACGCTTACGGTGACCGTGACGCAATATAGCCGGAAATCCGCGTGAAGACGGCACTTAACCCCGGCATCGGCCTTGCTTATATAGCGGGTAGTGATTGTTCGACTGAGCTTTTTGGCAGATTCAGTTGCCGCGGCGGGGACGGCGCTCTTGTTGGGGGCGGCAGCGATGTCTCATGCCCAGCAGGACCCCGCCGCGGCTTCTGCGCCCTTCGAATCGCGTGCGACCGGTTACGCCTCTCGCACGCTCGCTCAGGGCGAGCCACGAGAAATTCCGGTCGTGGCCAAGAAGTTTGCCTTTGAACCGGCCCGTGTCGAAGTGCAGGAAGGCGAACGCATCCGCCTGGTCGTCACCTCCGAGGACGGCGTGCATGGGCTCGAGATCAAGAAGTTCAAGGTGAACAAAAAAATCCCCCGCGGCGGCGAGAAGATTACGATCGACTTTGTCGCATCCGCAGCCGGCGAGTATCCCATCCTCTGCTCCGAGTATTGCGGCAACGGCCACGAAGAGATGAAGGGCACCCTGGTGGTCGCCGCCGCCAAGGGCCAATAGGCACCGAAGGCGCAAACTTCGAGAGGAGACGTCCGTGTCGACCCGTATCGCCCAAGTCCTGCTCACGCTGCTGATCGTGGCAGCGATGGCTATTCCCGCTGCCGCGCAAGACGG
>JALDXK010000104.1:0-13633 GCA_032155105.1 Acidobacteriota bacterium | reverse complement strand
TGCCGCGAATGCCACCAGAACGTCGTCACCGGCGGCGCCAGCCAGATCGCCGAACACCGCACCGGCCGCCTGCGAGACGGCGCGTTCTTCGAATCGCAGGGCGGCTCCCTCGTGCACTCGCGCGCTACGCATCCGGCGATCATGGAGTTGGTCGCGTTCGAGGACGACATCCGGACGTTCCGCATCTCGACCAACACGCTCGGTGCCGGCTTCGTCGAGGCGATCGCCAACAGCACGCTCTACGCGATTCGCGACCGGCAGCCGGCCGAGCTTCGCGGCAACGCCATTCTCGTGCCGGTGCTCGAGGCCAACGGCGCTGCCCGGGTCGGTCGTTTCGGCTGGAAGAATCAGCACGCCAGCCTCGAGTCGTTCTCGGCCGACGCCTACCTCAACGAGATGGGGATCACGACGCCGCTGTTCCCGGACGAGAACACCTCGGCCGGACGCGACGTGGCGGCCTACGACACCGTGGAGGATCCGGAAGACGACGGCATCGACGTCGTGGCGTTCGCGAACTTCATGCGGTCGACGAAGGCGCCGCCGCGAGGGCCGATCGATGCCGAGGTGCGCGCCGGCGAGCGGCTGTTCGCGCAAGTCGGCTGCAACGTGTGCCACGTCGCGTCGATCGTGACGGCGCCGCCGGGCACGCGCATCAACGGCGGGGCGCTCACCGTGCGGGCCGCGGTTGGCAACAAGATCATTCACCCGTATAGCGACTTCCTCCTGCACGACATCGGGTCCGGTGACGGCATACCGGTGCAGCCGACGCCGGAGTTTGCCGCGACGGCCATCCAGATGCGTACTGCGCCGTTGTGGGCGCTCCGCACCAGGAACCGGCTGATGCACGACGGGCTGTCGTTCACAAAGGACGAAGCCATCGCCCGGCACGGCGGCCAGGCGCTCACGGTGCGGCACAGCTACGATGCGTTATCGCCGGAGCAGAAGCGATTACTGCTGAAATTCCTCGACTCGCTCTGATCCCTGGCTTGGAGGCTGCACGCCGCCAACGTGGCGGCGTGCCGCTCGTTCTCCCCGTCTGAGATCACCTGCGGTCGCGAAACACTCGCTTCACGTGCCTGGCTACGCGGGCGCCGATCTCCTCGCCTGCCTCCATGGAGAATCGCCAGTGCAGACCTCCCCACACGCGCGCGTTGAAGATCGCCTGCTTGAGTTCGTCGAGGCTCGAGTAGGTCCGCGACGTGGTTTCGACGCGAGGGACCGCCACCTTCGACGTCACGATGGTCCAGGTCACATCGTCGGTGCCGAAGAACTCCCTCAACGCATCGAGCAGCGCCGTGGACCAAAAGGCGTGACCGGACGGGTACTCCGGATGATTCACGCTCAGCAGCGGGCGCCACGAGGGATCGGCATCGGTGAGATCGTTGCCATCGGCGTCGGCCTGCGGAATCGCGGTGCGCGGGCGCCAGAACGCGTAACGGTACTTGGCCTCAAAGCCAACGATCACCGCGTCCGACACGGCCGTGTTCACCATCGCAAACATCAGCGCGGTGTCACGCACGTCGAGGCCCTGGCTGATCACCAGGCTGGTGAGGTTCCGGTTCCAGTGCACGTATGGATTCTCCGACCAGAAGAACGCCACGTCGGTCTGCTCCGGCGTGCGCACGAGGCTGTCCACGCGGCCGTAGTCGCGCGTCTCGATGAAATCGGCAGTGTAGGTCTTCGACGTCATCGCGCGCGGCCGGCGCGGCCTGAAATCGCCGCGCTTGGTGAATGTGTACGGCTTGATCTGCGCGACCTTCGCATCCACCGGCTGCGGATCGGTCGCGGCTGCCGGGCATCCGGTGTCGGGCGTGAACTCGCCCACAGGCGGCGGGATCTCGCTGCACTGATACAGCACCACGTTGCTGAACCCGTCGTCGGCGCGTGCCTCGAGGAGCGCCGTCGCCGAGCGCGTGCCGATGCGAATACCGTCGGCCTTGGCCGGCCCCTCGGGAAGGCTCGCCATGAAGGTCGCGTACTCCTGGTCGAGGAACACCAACTGCGTCGGCGCCACGCGCCCGCGCGCCGTGAGGTACGCCGCCGTGGCGACTGCAGCATTCACGTCCGCGTCGCGATCGCGCCACTTGCGCTTCGACGTCCGGTACGGCGAGTGGCCGCCTTCGATGGCGACGACGGCGTCGTGCACCGCGAGATGCACCATGGTGTGGAGCACCTGCGAGCTGCCCGCGGATCGCGGGGCGCCCGCGTTGTGGATCGACTGCTGCACAATCGCCGCCCATTGGGTGACAACATTCGGCGCCGGCTGCGCGAGGGCGCGCAGCGGACAGAAAACAAGTACCAGCGTGAACACGGACGCGATCGAAGAACGGATGACCATTGAATTGCTTCTCCAGGCGTTGGGAACCAAAGCGTTCCTACCAGGAGAATCGGAAGCGCGCCGCAAAAGGCGACATGAGCCTGCGGTGCGGCGCTCGCAGGTCGTCTAGACTATTTGCAATGACTGCGCCCCGAGGAGGTCACGGTGGACAACACGTCTTCACAACAGCAGTACGTTCTCGGCAATCATCCTGACGAGCTCGCCAGGCTCGATCGGCAGGCGGCATCGATCGAACGGCCCACGCGTCTCCTCTTCCAGGCGGCGGGCATCAAGCCGGGCATGCGCGTGCTCGACCTCGGCACGGGACTCGGTCACGTGGCGCAGATCGCGGCCGAGTTCGTCGGAGCGCAGGGTGCCGTGGTCGGGATCGATCGTTCCGGCGAGGCGCTGGCCGTGGCACGCACGCGAGCGCAGCAGGCGGGAGTCCGCCATCTCACCTTCGAGGAAGCCGACGTGCTCACGTGGCGCGCTGCCCAACCGTTTGACGCGATCGTGGCGCGGCTCCTGCTCTTTCACATGCCTGATCCGGTCGCCGCCGTGAAGCACCACGTGCAGAACCTTGGTCCGGGTGGTGAGTTCGTCGCGGTGGATTTCGACCTCGGGAACACGCGCGCGGAGCCGCCGGTGCCGCTCGTGACCGAGGCAATACACTGGGTGGAACGCGCGTTTCGCGCCGCCGGCGCCTGGCCGCGCATCGGCTCGCGGCTCGGCGTCATCCTCGAGCGCGCCGGACTCGGCCGCGTGACAACCTTCGGTGTGCAAGCGTACGTCGCGCCGACCGATCCGGCCGCGGCGGCGCTGCTGACCGGTGTGGTGCGCAGCCTGGTGCCGGCCATGGTTGCGCACGGCATCGCGACGGCCGAGCAGATCGGCCTCGAGACGCTCGAGCAACGGCTCGCGAATGCGGTGCGTGACGCCGACGCAGTGGTCCTCGTCCCGACGGTGGTCGGCGCGTGGGGATATACACCGGCTCCACGTTGAACGACGGCGCTACTTGTCCTTGCCGCCGAGGGCCCCCCGAAGCTTTTCCGCCAGTGATCCCAGCGAGGCGCCGGGAGCGGCGTCCTGCTTCTGCGTGTATGCGCGAACCTCGGCCTGCTCCCTCTGCTCGGTCACGGCTCTCTTGCTGAGCCGAATGCGCCGCGCCTCCTGATCGACGTCGAGCACCACGACCTCGACATCGCTGCCGATCGGAAAGGCCCTGCGCATGTCGACGTCGCGATCCACACCGGTCTCGGCCAATGGCATCAGGCCAGTGAACCCGGGCGCGAGTTCTACGAACACGCCAAAGTCAGCAAGCCTCGTGACGCGGCCAGTGCGCACCTGGCCGGCCGGGAACATCGTGGCTGCCGTCGTCCACGGATCGTCCTGCAGCTGCTTCAACGTCAGCGAAATCTTCTGCGTGGCTTCGTCCACGCGCAACACCTTGACGGTGACCTGATCGCCGGGCGCAACCACCTCGCTCGGACTGGCCACGCGCGACCAGCCCATTTCCGAAACGTGCAGCAGGCCCTGGACCCCGCTGCCCAGATCGACGAACGCGCCGAAGTCGGGTACCGAGACCACGCGGCCGGTAATCACGGCCCCGGGAACGATCGCCTTGCGCGCCTCGACGGCACCGGCGCGCTGTTCCTCTTCGAGCTGCTTGCGTCGCGACAACACGACGTCCTTGCCCCCGTTCTTGTATTCGATCACGCGGAACGCATACGTCCGGCCGACGTGCACGTTCGGATCTTCGGTGCGGACGATGTCGATCTGCGAGAGCGGGCAGAACGCGCGCTCGCGCGCGATGCGCACTTCGTAGCCGCCCTTCACCGCCTGCGCCACCTTGCCTTCCACCGCAAGGCCGGCGCGGAACGCGTCTTCGAGCTCGCGCTGCGTGGCGGCGTTGCGCACGCCTTTCCTCGACAGGACGATGCCGCGGTTGGTCGACACCACCATCGCGGTGATGCGATCGCCGACCGACAGTTCGATGTCGCCGTCGGCGTCTTTCAATTCCGCGACGTCAATCTCGGCCTCGCCCTTGCCCCCGATGTTGACGAACGCCACCTCGGGCCCGATCGCAACGATAGTGCCTTCCACGGCCTGGCCGCGGTCGAACTGGCGCGCCTTGACGGACGCCTCGAACATGGCGGCGAAATCTTCTTCTTGCTCGTTCATTCCCTTATTCCTCGGTACAACAGCTCGTGATCACCCTAAACACCAAGCGTACCTCAGACACTCGCCCTCGACACCAGCTGATCTGTACCGCACGCGGGTCAGTCTGTCGTGATCCGCACGGCTTTTCCGATCTTCTAGACATGCGCTCATCCCCCACTGATCTCAACCTTTGTGTTTCGGAGGCAGTATGTCCAAGACGTCCACGCTTGCGTCGGCTCGCGCGTTCATGTGTCTGCTCGTCGCCTGTTTTCTGACCATCGATCTCGGGGCCCAGAGCGGCTCCCCGCGCTCCTCAGCCCATCATGGCGGATCGTCCGATCAGCGCTCGCCCTCGGGTGACTTCGTCAAGGCCGTCAGGGAGGCGACGGCCCGGTTCAAGGACGTGGCGCAAGCCGAAGCCGAAGGCTACACATTGATGTTCGGCTGCGTGAGCGGACCGGATTTTGGCGCCATGGGACTCCACTACGTGAACATGGCCCTGGTCGTCGACGGCGTGCTCGATCCTGCCCGCCCGGAGATCGTCATCTACGAACCGCTGCCGAACGGGCGCGTCAAACTGACCGGCGCTGACTTCCTGGTGTTGGCCGATCAATGGCACGCCACGAACGCGGCTACCCCGGAACTCGGCGGACAACTCCTGCACCTGTTCGAAAGCCCAAATCGCTTCGGCCTTCCGAACTTCTACACGCTGCACGTCTGGGCCTGGAAAGAGAATCCGGTCGGTATGTTCTCGAACTGGCACTCGAAGGTGGCGTGTGATCCGTTCAGCGGGCAGTAGCAGTAGGCGCTAGGGGCGAGGCGGCCGGCACGTACGCTGGCCGCTTCGCCGGCGACCGGAAAGTGCTACGCTGGCCAATCTGCGCCAACCCCGGGAGGGGTGTGCCAATGAAGGGCCTGGCCGAGCTCACCAAGACGACGCTCATCGGAGGACTGCTCGTGGTCCTGCCGATCTACCTGACCATTCTGCTGCTGGCGAAGACGCTGGGCGGCATCCTTGCGCTGGTCGCGCCGGTCACGGCGGCGATTCCGGCTGCCACGCAGTTCCGGCAGGTCATCGCCATCCTGATCGTGCTCCTGGTGTGCCTGATCGCCGGGATCGTGGTCCGCACCGCCCCGGGACGCCGGGCCAAACACATGCTCGAGCGTTCGGTGCTCGAGAAGATTCCGGGTTATGAGCTCGTGCGCGGGTTCGCCGAACGGCTGTCCGGAGAAGATCGCTCCGGCGCTTTCCAGCCGGCACTCATCGAAGTGGAAGACGCGCTGGCGCCCGGGTTCATCATCGAGGAGCTCGAGGACGGACGTTGCACGGTGTTGATTCCGTCGGTGCCGACGCCTGCCGCCGGATCGCTGTTCATCATGCCGCGCGAGCGCGTGCATCCCGTCGACGTGCCGTTCACGCAAGCCGTGAAGGTCATTTCGAAGTGGGGCACGGGCGCAGGCGACATGGCGCGCGGCATAGTCGTGGGAGTCGAGACGCTGCCCTCGGCAACCGGCCGCAGCCTTACTGGCCGAAGGTAGCGGCGCAGTTGCCGTCGACGTCCGCCGCGGTGGTGTGCCCGCCGGCAATGCCTTTGTTCACGGCCCGCTTGATCTGCTCGGCGTAGACGCGGTACGCGGACTGGGCGAGCCGGCTGCCGCGAAACATCTCGTTGATCTCCTTGTTCCACTGGACGATGCCGATCTCCCGCAGCGAGCGGCGGCCGGGCGCAAAGTCCCGGATCCCGAGGGCGATGCCGGCCGCCGCGTTCAAGTGCCGGCATTCCTTGAGCAGCCGCTGGCCTTCGTAGACCGGATCGTTCGACTGCGTTTGCGCGCTGGCTGCGCCGAGCAACGGCATCATCACGGTGGTGGCGCCCGCCGCATCCAATGCGGACAGGCATCCCGCCACACCCTTCCGTACGCGATCCTGCGCAAACAGTTCACGGCGATCGACCGCGCCGCCAGCAGCGAAGCCGGTGGCAATCAGACACACCATGCGCGGATACGCGCCCCTGGAGCTGCCGGTGGTCGCTTTCCGAGGGAGCTCCGCGAAGAACGAATCCACACCAATTTGCAGTACGCCGCTATCTGCGGCCGGCGCCTGCTTGCGGCGCGCCGCGATTTGATCCAGCAGATCGGCCATCACTTGTGGTTGCTTCTCAACCCGCTGCGTCAGCACACGTTGGGTCGATGGAGACGCCGCGGTAATCACCAGGCCGGTATTGGTCGGCACGATCGCAGCGTCGGGCCGTAGCGAGGGGGTGTCGAACGCCCGTTCGAGATCGCCGGCGCTGAGATACACCTGAAGTGCAGGCGAGGAACCGGCGGGTGGGATTTCGACCGGCAGGAAGCTCTCGGCCAGCGCTTGTTCCCGCTTGAGATCGGCGCGGAACATGTTCGCGACCGGACCTTCTTGCGCGAACGCAACGGCAAATGCGCTGGCGACGGCGAGCCCGACCAGGACAGCGTCGGGTATCTGACGCAGATGAGGACCCATTCGCAAAGTTGTGCTCAAGCAAACGGGAGTCCAGCGGATTCGCTGGGAAATGTGCGCCTGCCGCGTCGTTACTCACGCGAGGCTGATACCGGGGTGTGTCGCAGTCACGGATAGTGGTGAGAGAGGCACTGGCCCCGCCCGCCGGCTATGGCTCTCGTGACATCACGACCACATCGCTTCTGCTGACGCCGCTGCCGAGCGACAGCCACTTGCCATCGGGCGACCATGCGAAGCTGAAGATCCTTCCCACGCTGTAGTTCGTGATGGGCACCGGTGGCCCGCCGGTGAGCGGCTGCCGCCAGATGTTCGACACGTCGTTCCGGGTCACGACGAAGTCGAGGCCGCTCTCGTCGGGCGCCCAATTCGTCATCATCCCGATGGTCGCGTCGCCAGTTGCGTTGAATGCGAAGAGCCGCTTCTGATCGCTGGACGCAATCACTTCCCACCGGTCCGGTCTGTTGCGATCGGCGCCCTCCTCCAACCGGTCGGTCGAGTAGTAGATCATTCGCCCTGTCGGGGACGGCCGCACGTCGTAACCGACCAAGTTCAACGGCTCCGGCTTTCCGCCTTCGATCGAGACCCGCCAGAGCGAGACCTGTTTTGTGTCTTCTGTTTCACGCGAGGCGTACAACACCGACTTTCCGTCAGGAGAACACGCCGGATTGAAGTCGTTAAAGCCACTGGTGAGTTTGACCGCACCGCCCCCGTTGGGCGCAACACTCCAGATGTTTTTGCCAGGCATTGCTGAAAAGACAACGAAGCGGCCATCGCCGCAGGCGGAGACGCCTAACGTCACCTCCTGTCCCTCGGGCACGGTCAGGCTTAATGCCTGGCCATCCTTGCGGACGGCATTCAAGCGTCCGCTCAAGTCGCGATACACCATCGTCTCGTTGTCCGGTAACCAACTATGACGCCCGACCACAGGGTGATCCGAGGTGACCTGCCTGAGCGTGTCCAGGCGATCGGCCGGCGCAAACCGCAGGTCCGACACGAGCGTATTGACGACGTTCGCGACGATGCTGCCACTCGCGCCGATGTCCAGGCAGCACGGATCGTGGTTGGCCAGCTCGGACGTCAGGCGTTCGGCTTGACCGCTTGGGTACGCGATGCGCCAGATCGCCCCGCCCGTGACGCGGCCAAATTGGCGTCGCTCCAGTCGTTCCGAGATGACCGTGAGCAGCCCCGATCCGTCCGGCAGCCAGCGGAGACGGCCGAGTTGACGGTCGGTCCTGTAGAGTTCGCGGCTGCTGCCGTCGTCTACCTGGAGAAGAACGATCGACCGCGATTGGTTGCTCATATCAGTCACGGCCGCCGCCACGACTTTGCCGTCGGGCGACCAGTCCGGCGCGAATACCGAGAATCTCAAGGGGGACTCTAGCGTCTTCAGGATCCGTTGCGAGCCGCCTCCAGCAGCGGCCGCGACGATCGTGGGCCCGTCAGCGGTACCGCGCTGGAACACGAACTCGCGCCCATCGGGCGAGAAACTGACGGGCGAATCGACATCTTCAAGAATAGATGTCTCGAGACCTCCGAGGGCCGGGACGCGGGAGAGCACGAACATCGGCCCGTGTGCACTGCGCCGCGTGAAATAGATGTACTCGCCGTCCGGGCTGAAGCTCAGAGACGCCATCGGGAACGGCTGGCGAGAAACCACTGGCGTCTTCCCCGCGGTGCCCACCCGTTTCACCCACAGGCTGTATTCATCGCCATCGTTCTCGACATAGGCGATGTAGCGGCCATCGCGGGAGACGGCGCTGAACGTGGCCTTGCCGCTTTCGGTGATCTTGGCGATGTGCCTCGTAAAGTCCGGCGGCGCGTCTCGGTTCTCGATCGCCATCCACCCGAACCCGAGCCCGATCGCCAGAAGAGCAATCACACCGAATACGGCGAGGCCTGTCGCGCTGAACAACACGCCACGACGAGGAGCGGCTGGCGGCGAGGCGGCACTATTCGACGCCAGGTCTTCTGAGATCGCTTCCACGCGCGCCGTGAAACGGTAGCCGTGACCGGGAACGGTGACGATGAACCGCGGCTGCTGCGCGGTTTCACCCAGTGCCTTGCGAAGCAGGAAGATCTGCTGCGTCAGGTTGCCTTCTTCGACCTCGACATCAGGCCAGATCGACCGGAGCAGTTCGCCTTTGGTGACGACGCGATCGCGGTTCTCGATGAGGACCACGAGCGTGTCGAAGGCCTTCGACGTCAACGGGATCGGCGTCGCGCCGCTGCGGAGCACGCGCATCTCCGTCAGCACCGTGAATCCGTCGAACGCCCAGGTCGTGCCCGAACGGGCTTTGAGCATGGCTCGGTCCGCGCATCTTAGCCGTTTCCGGCCCCTCTCTCCCCGCTTAAGAAGAATTGAACCCATTTGTGAGGCGCGCTTGAGGATTTCGTGAGCCCCGCAACCCCATTGTCGCCTTCGCAGGGACACCGATCTGTCCCGGCAGGAGGCGGCCATGAGGCAGGCATTAGCGAGCGTGGTACTCGCGACGATCGCCCTAATCGGCGGTGCCACGGTCTACGCGCAGGGCGAGTCAACGTCGGTTCGGCCGGAAGATGCCGCAATACGCGAGTTGATCGCCAGCGGCCTGCAGCGATCGGCGACGTTTCGCGATCTCAACACCCAGCTCGACCGCTCGAACGTCGTCGTCTATATCAGGTTCTCGCGGTGCGCTGGAAAGGTGGCGGCGTGCCTGACATGGGCGTCGGCAGGCGTCAATACGCGGCGACTTCTGATCTCGCTCGACCGGTTCGGCCGCTCACCTGATGAGCTCACGGCATTGCTGGCGCACGAATTTCAACACGCAAACGAGGTGGCAACGGCATCTGAGATCACGGATGTCGACTCGTTTCAGCAGTGGGTCGCCGCTAGCGGTTGGAAGCACGGAGCCGGGTTCGAGACTGGTGAGGCGATGAAGATCACGCGGCAGGTGGCGGCGGAATTGAGTCGCGGAGACAACGCGCGGGTCGAGCCGCGGCGACCCTGATTCGCGATCATGACGCGGGTCCGGGCGTCGGCGTTGCGAGGATCGGTACCATCGGCGCACCGACGTCGCCAATCTTCTCGGACGCATCGACTCTCAGCCACAATGCTGCCCCGATGAACAGCAGCGCCGCCATCGGTACGAATGGCGTGTTGTAACTGCCCGAGCGGTCCACGATGTAACCGTACAGCACCGACCCGGCGAGTCCACCCACCTGCGCGACCATGTTCATCAGGCCCACGGTCGCACCGGCGCACGGTCCGCCGATGTCCAGGCACACGCCGAAGACTCCCGACTGCTGGAAGGTGATCGCCCCGTAGGTCACGGCCAGGAAGGTCACGGTGAGCATGGGATCGCGCGTGAGCATGGCGGCGACGGTGAACGCGCCGGCGGTGGTGAGCGCGGTGGCGCCGATGAATCGGCGGCCGCGCCTGGTGCCGAACCGGCGCACGAGCGCGTCGCTGGCGGCGCCGCCGGCGAGGTTCGCGAACGTGGCCACCACGAACGGCAGTGCCGACAACAGCAGACCGGCCTCGCTGAACCCTCTGCCGCGAACCAGGAACGTGTGAAACCACGTCTGGAAGAAGTTGTAGACGTAGACATAGCAGAACGCGAGACCGAGCAAGGCCCACACCGTCTGTGATCGCGAGGCCGCACGCCACGGAAAGACGTGGCCGGCGAGGTGCGCCGCCGCCGTCGCGACGGCCGGCCCAGGTGCACGCTGTTGCTGCTTCTCTTCTGGTGAGTCGCGGAACCACGTGTACCAAACAATCGCCCACACGATTCCAGCGACGCCGAACACATAGAACGACATTCGCCAGCCGTAACGCATCTGGATCGGCACCACCAGCAACGGCGCGATTGCGCCACCCACTTGGCTGGCCATCAGCGTCACGCCCGCCATCGTGGCTCGCTGCGCCGGCGGGAACCACCGTGCCACGACGATGGCCGCATTCGGAAACGCGCCGGCCTCTCCCGCTCCGAACAGGAAGCGGATAATGAGCAATGGAACAAAGCTACTGACCGATCCGGTCAGGATGGTGAACACCGACCACCACCCGACGATGCGTGTCAGCACCCGGCGTGGTCCGAGGCGGTCGCCCATCGTTCCGGTCGGAATCTCGAACACGCAGTAGGCGAATGTGAAGATGCCGGTGACCCAGCCCCATCCAATCGGGCCGATCCCCAGTTCCGCCTGCATGCGCGGTCCCGCCACCGAGATGCAGATGCGATCGAGATAGGTGATGACGAAGAGAAGGAAGAGCAGGCCGACGACGCCTCGACGATCACCGGCCGGGCTCGACATGACGGCGGATTGTGTCACGGCTGAGCAGGATCCGCGATCTTGACGCGAGTGCGCGTGGTGCAGCTCTCCTCGTATACAGGCTGACGGCGTCCGCGAGCCTTCCGAAGCACCAAGGTTGGCGCCTCACTTGTCTCAGCCATGAGGGGTTTCATATAATGTGAGGTTCCAACCCCTACTGGGAGGTCGTTCAACGGTAGGACAGCGGACTCTGACTCCGCTTATCGGGGTTCGAATCCCTGCCTCCCAGCCAATTATCCCGTTCTACCCGCTGCACTTACGCGTTTCACCCCTTCGGCGTCTCCAAACTGTCTCCAACTGATCGAAGCACCGGCCGGTTTTCGAGCAGCTTGATCGTCGCGTCGAGCGCCGCCGGCGTCAGATGCGAGTACCGCTGCGTCATCGCGAGGCTCTGATGCCCGACGAGCTCTTGCACACCTCGCATCGGCGCGCCCTGCATCGCCAGGTGCGAGCAGAACGTGTGCCGCAGGATGTGGACGCCTGTCGGCACCTTGGCCCGCTTGGCCGCGTAGCGAACCCGCGACCAGGCGCCCTGCCGGGTGAGCGGCGTCCCATCGTCCTTGCACAGCACCCGGCGACTACGAAGATGCCGTTGCTGGCGAAGAGCCGTCGCCAACCGTTCGGTCATTCCGACGAACCGAATGCGCCCGTTCTTCGGCGCCGTCAGTTCGCCGCACCAGTCCGAGTGGCGAACCCGGATCTGCCGTCGCTCGAGATCGACGTCAGCCCATTCGAGGGCGACGATCTCGCCGGACCGCAACCCCGCCTCGCCTCCGAGGAGGGCGATCACGTAGCTGCGTGCATCGATCGTCAGCGCGGCCTTGAGCAACCGCTCGTAGGCGTCGAAGTCGTGGAACGCCGCGTCCGTGCGCGCCACCCGCACCAGTCGGATCGAACAGGGCAGCTTGTCCAGCACGCCCCACTCAACCGCCTGCTTAAGCAGCACGTTGAGCACAGTCAACACGTTGTTGACCGTCTTCGGTGCCTTGTCATGCAGGTGCAACTTGAGTTGCTGCACTTGCTCGTTGCGGATCGTGTCGAGCGCTCGTGAGCCGAGTTCTGGGATCAGGTGTAGCCGCAGAATCGATTCCTTTGCCGCAACGCCGCTTGGCTTCTGACGGTTTGCCCGAGCATAGCCTTCGATGAAGCGCGGAGCAAACGCTTCGAGTGTGGGTGCCTCCTTTCGGATCTTGGGGCCAGAGAGCAGGAGTTCGCGCTCGCGACGCTCGCCCCACTCTCTCGCAGTCGTTTTCGAGTAGCTCGCGCTCAGCTTTCGCCGTTCGCGATACCGATCCCCCGTAGCGAGCAGGATGTTGATGTCCACGTCCCACCCACCGCGAGGATGCCGTCTGATCTTCACGCTCATCGCCAGTTACTCCTCTGGCGATGGCGCGCGCTTCTGGTTCAGCCAGTCTAGCAAATCGTCGGCGCGCAGGAGAACCCGCCGCCTCAGCCGAACCACGCCCGGCAATTGGTGCCGCTCGACCATCGCGTAGATCGCACGCCGAGTGGTCCGCAACAGATCCGCGGCCTCGTCCACTGTGAGCAGCACAGGCATCGCACGTAAACGTTCGCCGTTGCCGCCCAACGATTCGCGACCGCCGTGTCTTCCGCGTCCAGAAACTTCTGGCCCAATGTCCATACCAACCTCCACGCATGATGCCGGCGCGAAGCGGGCGATGACGTGTGACGAGGAATTCGCGCGTCGATGGGCCGACCCTGAGGCCTGGCGCACGGTGCATGTGTGGCGCGGATGCGGGAAATGGAACCGGCATCGAACGTGGGAGGCAGGTGCCTCGCACGTTGGCCGCAGGAGGAGTGCTCGATGCGACCGGATCTTTCCGCACCGCCTCATCTCGCGATAGGCGAGAGTGGGTGAGCAGATTCAGAAACACCGGTGGGCGAGAGTTTCCCGGCCCAACACGCAAGAGCCGAATGCCGGCTCGGTCGAGGATCCCGTCAAGGCCTGCAGCCACGCCGGAGGCGTGGTCGGAGCTCCGCGACGAGCCTTGACGGGGACGAGAGCGAGCCGATCATCGATGTCGTGATGGGCCGTCGCCACGTCTACTACCGTCCGGTATGAGGTCGTTGCCTACTCTCCTGAACACCGGATCGCTGCGAAACCTTACAGAGCGAGTTCCGGCCGCGCCGCGCCCTGTGGTTTCTCACCGCGCGATGGTTGCTTCAATCGCACTCACCGCGTTCGGCAGGGCCAGGTTTCCGCAGAGGCATCGTCAGAGATGGAAGTCGTGCCTGGACGTTCTGCAGGACACGGCCCGCCGGCGGACGACATTAGAGACACGGACAAGTGGGCGTGAGCGACCCCTGAACCGGTGTGGATCCGTGATTTGCAC
>JALDXK010000103.1:0-13698 GCA_032155105.1 Acidobacteriota bacterium | reverse complement strand
ATTGCCCGGCTCGTTGATCAGCACCCGCGCGGCGTTGATCGACTCGCCCATCGCGCGGCCGGTGGCCGCAGCGGCGGCGGCCTGTTCGCTCGTGAAGATGGTTGCGCTGTTGATGAAGCAGTTCTGGCAGTCGCGGGTCTTGTGGCTGCCGTTGTCGAAGTTCGCGAGCACGAACCCTTCGGCGATGGTTTCGATGCGCGCCGCCGCCGACAACCCGCCGGGTTCGACATCCGCCCAGCCGATACGGGGTCGTCTCTGGTGACGCGCCACCTGCGCCGCCGACACCGCCATCCGCCGGATGCGCTCGGTGGTGATCTCCGCGCGCGGCCCGCCGCCCACGAACACGATGCGCGCCGCGCGCCACGCCGGCACGCGCGCCACGTAGATCTCGCTCGCCTTGGCGCGGAACTCGCCGCGTTCCAACGCCGACCGCAGGTCGTCGCCCAAGGCGCCGTCATAGCGCTGGGCCGCGCCGGCCGCCTGGTCCTGGGCGATGGGAATGATGAGGAGATCGACGTCGGCGTCGGCCAGATTTGCGCTGCTGACCGAAATGGGGGGCACTGCGTACGGTGCGTGCATGTTAGGTTAGAATTCCTGTATGCGCCCCGCCTGCTGGGGACCTAGTCATGACCTTACGATCAGGCGTCGCTCAGGCCGTTGTCCTGGCGTTTAGCGCGGCTCTCATCATCCCGTCGAATGCCCTGCAGGCCCGCGAACAGGGCGGCAACAAAAAACCAAGCTTATCACTCAAGGCGACGCCGGCCGTGTCGTTTGCACCAGCGCGTATCGTCGTGGTGGCCGAGGTCAAGGGCGGTTCGAACGACTTCGAGGACTTCTACTGCCCCACCGTCGAGTGGGAATGGGGCGATCTCACGACCTCGACCGCCGAAGCGGATTGCACACCCTATGAGGCGGGCAAGAGCGAGATCAAGCGGCGATATACGGTTGAGCATCGCTACAAGAACCCGGGCGGGTTCCGCATCATGCTTCGCCTCAAGAAGGGCGACAAGATCGTGGCCAGCGCCAACACGCTCGTCCAGGTTCGCGCGGGCCTCGGGCAGGACCCTCGATAGATAGTTAAGAATTAAAAGTTAAGAATTAAAAGTTAAAAGTTAAAAGTTAAAAGTTAAGAATCAAAACGCCTAAAGATTCGCGACGGGCTCGAACGAGCCTGGCGGCGCCGGCGGCGCCGTGATCGGCGGCGGCACCGTGTACCACCGGCCCAAACCGGTGATGATTGCCGCACCCAATCCAACGGTCCACGCGATGAACTCAACGGTGAGTGCAATCGCCACCATCAAGAACACCAGTGGCCCCGCGCCGGGCACGGTGATGTCGATCAGCCGGGCGAGGAACGTCGGCGCCAGCAGGATCATGAAGCCGATTGCCGTGGCGACGAATGCATTGCCCGGCTGCCAGCCGAGACGATCTTCCACCGACTCACCGAGCCTGCAGGCGAGCGCCGTGAACCCCAGGACGAACGCGAACACCGCGATGACGATCGCGATCGGCACCAACACGAACACGAACGGGATGCCGATGATGGTGAGCGCGAGCCCGATCGATGCCGCGACGAGCGCCGGTACGAAGAAGATCTCCGCGGCGAGGCCAACCAGCAGGGCGCGCAACGGCTCGGCCATCGCGGCGCGGCCGACGCGGGCCACCGGTGCGCGCGCCAGCACGAGCATCACCGCCATCAGCAACACCAGGATCGAAATGCGGGCCACCGTCCCGACCAGGCTCAGCCAACGTCCGAACTCGCCGAAGCGAATCGTCGGCATCCACCCGAATTCGCGACGCCACCACTGGCCGAACGAGACGTGGTTGACGCTGCCGACCTGGCGGGCGCCGGCGTCGCGGGTGATCTGGCCGCCGACGAGCACGATCTCGCCGCGCACGTCCGCCGTTGGCGACAGGTGAAGGTCGCCACCGGCCACGACGATGCCTTCGCGGACGCGTCCATCGATGATGAGATTGCCGCCGATCACGATGACGGCTTCGCTGACTTCCTCGTCGCGCTCGATGCGGACGTCCTGTCCCACGGCGATGCGCGTGCCGGTGAGGCGATAGGTGGTGGAATCGGGAACTTGCGCGTGTGCCGTGGATGGAATGACGAGCGTGGTCAGAGCAACCGCCAGCAGCGCTATCCTCATCGGCACCTCATTCATCCACAGGGACGAGTGACCGGGATGAATTGTTCCTCAGGCGGGCATTCCGAGCCGCTAGAACCGGCCCAGGGGCTCCGCGACCGTCAACCTGGCACCCGTGGCCGCCAGCACGGCGTCCAGGGTCGTGTCGCCGGCGATTTCCCTCAGCACCAGCCCTTTCGGCGTCACGTCGATCACCGCCATCTCGGTGACGATGCGATTGACGACCTTCATGCCGGTCAGCGGCAGCGAGCACGTCTTCAGGATTTTGTGGCCGCCGTCCCTGGTGGTGTGTTCCATGGCGATCACTACCCGCTTGGCGCCGGCGACGAGATCCATCGCGCCGCCCATGCCTTTGACCATTTTCCCGGGAATCATCCAGTTGGCGAGGTTACCTTCCTCGTCGACTTCGAGCGCGCCGAGGACCGTGAGATCGATGTGGCCACCGCGCACCATCGCGAACGAATCGGCGCTGCTGAAGTACGACGTGCCAGGCAGTTCGGTGACCGTCTCCTTGCCGGCGTTGATGAGATCGGGATCCATCTCCGACTCGTCTGCCGGATACGGGCCGACGCCGAGCATGCCGTTCTCCGAGTGCAGCGTGATCTCGATGCCCGGCGGAATGCAGTTGGCCACCATCGTCGGCATGCCGATACCGAGGTTCACGTAGTCGCCGTCCTTGAGGTCGCGGGCGATGCGGCGGACGATGCGATCGCGCTTATCCACGGGTCACCTTCTTCTCGATCTGCTTGTCGTAGCCACGGCCCTGGATGATGCGCTTCACGAAGATGCCCGGGGTGTGGATGCCATCGGGCTCCAGCTCGCCTGGTTCCACGAGGAACTCGACTTCGGCGATGGTGTGGCGCGCGGCGGTCGCCATCACCGGATTGAAATTGCGCGAGGTCTTCCGGTAGACGAGGTTCCCCGCCCGATCGCCTTTCCACGCCTTCACCAGCGCGAAGTCCGCAGACAGCGGCGCCTCGAGAATGTAGGTGCGCCCGTTGATGACGCGGCTTTCCTTCCCCTCAGCGATCAACGTGCCCGCGCCGGTCGGCGTGTAGAAACCCCCGATGCCGGCGCCCGCGGCGCGCATGCGTTCGGAGAACGTGCCCTGCGGCACCAACTCCACTTCGATCTCCTTGGCGAGGTACTGGCGCTCGAACTCCTTGTTCTCGCCGACGTAGGTCGCGATCATCTTGCGGATCCGGTGCGCGTGCAGCAGTGGGCCGCAGCCGAATTGATCGATGCCGGCATTGTTGCTGATGATGGTGAGATCCTTGGTGCCGCGCCGGTGAATGGCCGCGATCAGGTTCTCGGGGATGCCACACAACCCGAAGCCGCCCATCATGATGGTGGCGCCATCGGGAATCACGGCCACCGCTTCGTCGGCGGAAGCCAGCACTTTGTTCATGCGGAAATTATAGGCGGGACTGAAGTCCGCCTCTACGTACTCAGGGGCACGAAGCTTTTGCGTGCGACGCTTCCTCGAACAATTGCTTGATGGCGTCAGGATCCTCGAGCTGATCGGCCAGCAGCGACAGCTCCGTTGCATAGTACTTGAGCAGCGGCTTCAGCTCCGCGCTGTTGGTGGCAATGATGCTCTGCCACATCTCCGGGCGGCTGGCGGCCAGGCGGGTCGTGTCGCGCAACCCCTTGCCGGCCCATTGCAGGTTCTGCTCTCCCACCGCGCGCGCGACGACGGCCATCAGCGCGCTGGCGGCCACCTGCGGCAGGTGACTCACCGCGGCCATCAGCCGGTCGTGCTCCTCGCCGTGATCCGACAGCACCACGGGCCTCGCGCCGAGGGCCTCCACGAACTTCACCGCGCGGCGCACGGCATCGGGCGAATCGGGATTGGTGAGGAACCAGGTCTTGTCGTCGAAGAGGTCGGCCCGCGCCTCTCCAACGCCGGCAGTCCCCCCCGCCATCGGATGCCCCCCGACGAACTGGCGCAGCCCCGACATCGCCGAGGCAATCATGATCGCGCGCTTGGTGCTGCCGGTATCCATGACCAGCGCCTGCGGATCGATGACGGCCTGCAATCGCGGCAGGATGTCCAGAATGGCGTCGACCGGCGCGGCGAGGACGATCACCAGCGCGCCGCCGATCTTCTCGAGCGGCTCGTTCACGTCGATGGTGTGCACCTGCAGCGTCGGCCAGCGGCGCTGCGCGGCGAGTGAGATGGAGGTCCCGATCAGGCCGGGACCGACAATCGCGAGACCTCGGGAAGTATCTGGCACTATGTCAGCGGGCCCATCCGCGCCGAGCGACCGGCTCGAGGCAAATGCTCCGGCCGATCGCCGGCGCGATGATGCGCAACTCCGCCATCAGGCGATCGAACTGCGCCGGGAACATCGACTGCGCGCCGTCGCTCAGGGCGTGATCCGGATCGTTGTGGACCTCGATGATCAATCCGTCGGCGCCCGCGGCCACGGCGGCGCGGGCCATCGGCGCCACCTTGTCGCGCCGGCCCATGCCGTGGCTCGGGTCGACGAAGATCGGGAGGTGCGACAGTTCCTTCACGATCGGGATCGCCGAGAGGTCGAGCGTGTTGCGCGTGAAGGTCTCGAAGGTGCGAATGCCGCGCTCACAGAGGATCACGTCCGTGTTGCCACCGGCCAGGATGTATTCCGCCGACAGCAGCCACTCCTCCATCGTCGCGGCAATACCGCGCTTGAGGAGAATTGGCTTGCGCGTCCGGCCGAGCTCGCGGAGCAACGTGAAGTTCTGCATGTTGCGCGCGCCGACCTGGTAGATGTCGGCGTACTTGCCAATCACCTCGATCTGGTTCGCGTCCATCACTTCGGTCACGAGCTTGAGGTCGTGCGCGTTGGAGCCCTCGCGGAGCAGTTGCAGGCCCGCTTCGCCCATGCCCTGGAAGCTGTACGGTGACGAGCGCGGCTTGAACGCCCCGCCGCGGAGAATCTTGGCGCCGGCGCGCTTCACGGCCGCCGCCGTGGCGTGCACCTGCGCCTCGCTCTCCGCCGAGCATGGGCCGGCAATGACGATCACCTCGTCGCCGCCGATGCGGAGGTCGCCGACCATGATCACCGTGTCTTCCGGCTTGAACGTGCGGCTGGCGAGCTTGTAGGGCTGCGTGATGCGCAGCACCTCGTGCACGCCGGCCATCAGCTCGATCAACCGCGGATCGACCTTGCCGCCGCCAACCACGCCGAGGACGATGCGCGACGCGCCGGTCGAGCGATGCACGTCCATGCCCAGCTGGACGAGCTGCGCGATCACCGCTTCCACCTCGACGTCGGTGGCCCGCTCTTTCATTACGACAACCATGTTTCAGCTCCCAGTCTCTTCCGCTTTCCGCTGCGCATCGCGTTCGGCTTCGATGCGCTGGATTCGCCGCGCTTCGTCCATGATGCGCTCATACAGTCGCGCGACGGCCTCGCCATCGAGCGGACCGCCCAGCGCTTCGTTCACCTTCCGCACATGGGCGATCACCGCCGCCTCACGCTGGGGTTCGTACACCGGTCGCCCAAGCTCGTGCTTCAGGCGGCCGATCGAATACGCGCACCGGGCGCGGCTATCGAGCAGACGGACGATCACCTCGTCAATCTTGTCGATCTCGTCGCGCAGCGCCTCGAGACTCAGTTCCGCAGCCATCGCACGTACCGCTCGACTTCGTCCAACAGGCCGGGCGCCTGGCCGTGTTCCGCAATCACTTTCACCAGGGCGCTCCCGACCACCGCTGCATCCGCGCATTCGCCGATGGCCTTGACGTGCTCGGGGCGCGAAATCCCAAACCCGAGTGCGAGCGGCATGGCCGTCTCCGCCTTCACGCGCGTGGCCAGTTCGCGGGCCGACACATCGACGTTGTCGCGCACGCCGGTCACGCCGAGGCGCGAGATGCCATAGAGAAAGCCGCTCCCGAGCGTGGCGGCGCGGCGAATCCGTTCGGCCGTCGTGGTCGGGCTCAGGAGGAAAATTGTATCAATCCCGGCGGCGTCGAATGTCGCGCGGAACTGATCACCCTCTTCGGGCGGCATGTCGAGCGTCAGCACGCCATCGAGGCCGGCCGCCTTTGCTTCGGTCACGAACGTCTCCAGGCCCATCCGGAGTATCGGATTGGCGTAGCTAAAGATGACGATGGGGGCCGAGATCGCCGGACGCAGCGTCTTCAGCATGTCGAGCACCTTCGGCAGCGTCGTCCCGGCGGCGAGGGCTCGCTCGGTGGCGCGCTGGATAACGGGGCCGTCGGCCAGCGGATCCGAGAAGGGCACGCCGATCTCGAGCACGTCAGCGCCTGCCTTGTCGAGACGCTTGATGATCTCCGCGGATCGCTCCAGGTCCGGATCGCCCGCCGTCACATAGGTCACGAGTCCAGTGCGGCCGGCCTGTCGCAGTTCCGAGAATCGGGCCTCAATTCGCGACACTATTTCCTCCATCGGGAGACGGCTGCGTTCCTCTGTCGGGAGTCGGTGTCGCTCCTCCAGCGAGAATCTGCTCCACGCTCTGGACGTCCTTGTCGCCGCGGCCCGAGAGGTTCACGAGCAGGACGGCATCCTTCGGGAACGTCTTCGCCGCACGCCGCACATACGCAATGGCATGCGCCGACTCGAGCGCGGGCAGGATGCCTTCCAGCCGCGCGAGATCCTGGAACCCGGCCAGCGCATCGTCGTCAGTGGCGAAGTCGTACTGGGCGCGACCGGTCTCGTGGAGCCATGCGTGCTCGGGTCCGACGGCCGCGTAATCGAGACCCGCGGATACCGAGTGCGTCAGGTCGATGTTGCCGTGCGCGTCCTGCAGCACGAACGTGCGCGTCCCCTGCAGGACGCCGGCGGCGCCGCCGGCAAAGCGCGCGGCATGGCGCCCCGGACGAATCGCTTCCCCGCCGGCCTCCACCCCAATCAGGCGCACGTCGCGGTCCTCAACGAACGCATCGAAGATGCCGATCGCGTTGCTGCCGCCGCCCACGCACGCGATCACCGCGTGCGGCAAACGCCCGGCCTGTTCGAGGATCTGCGCGCGGGCCTCCCTGCCGATCACCGATTGGAACTCGCGCACCATCAGCGGATACGGATGCGGCCCGAGCGCGGAGCCGAGCAGGTAATGCGTGTCGGCCGGCCGCGCCACCCAGTCGCGCATCGCCTCGTTGATCGCGTCCTTGAGCGTGCGGCTGCCGGAATCCACGCCGGTCACCGTGGCGCCCAGCAATCGCATGCGGAACACGTTCAACGCCTGGCGCCGCATGTCCTCGGTGCCCATGTAGACGACGCACTCGAGCCCGAGGAGCGCACAGGCGGTGGCGCTGGCCACGCCATGCTGTCCAGCGCCAGTCTCGGCGACGATCCGCGTCTTGCCCATGCGTGTCGCGAGCAGCGCCTGTCCGAGGGCGTTGTTGATCTTGTGCGCGCCGGTGTGCGTGAGGTCCTCGCGCTTCAGGAAGATCCGTCCTCCGCCGCATGCCGAGGCGAGCCGCTCGGCTTCCCAGAGCGGCGTTGGCCGGCCCACGTAATGCGTGAGCAGGCGCGTCAGCTCGGCGGCGAACGCCGGGTCCTGGCGCGCCGCCAGGTACTCGCGCTCGAGCGCCTCGATCGGCGCCACCAGCGTCTCGGGCACGAAGCGGCCGCCGAAGGCGCCGTAGTAACCGCGCGCATCGGGATCGCGCCGTCCAAACCAGGTACTTGCGTCGCTCACACCATCTCCTTCACTGCTTCAGCGAATGCACGCAGCTTTGCGTGGTCCTTGATGCCGGGTTCTGATTCCACGCCGGACGCCACGTCGACCCCGTACGGCCGGACCGTCCTGATCGCGTCCCGGACGTTGTCCGGCGTCAGCCCTCCGGCGAGCACGATGCGGCGCCGCGCGGCAACCTTCGCAGCGCGGATGAAATCCACGATCCGGCCCGTGCCGCCGTGGAGCACGGGATCGTTCGCATCGAGGAGCACGGTCTGGAGCGGCGCGACGTCGACGTCAAGGCCGTCCGCGTTACTGCCAAGGTGCACCGCGCGCAGCACCGGCAGCTCGGGCGACATGGGCACGCGGCCGTGAACCTGCGCAATGCGAATGCCGGCCTTCGCGGCGGCGGCCAGCTCCACCGCGTCCGGGTCGACGAAGACGCCGACCGGCGTGATGAATGGCGGCAGGCCCGCGACGATCAGCTTCACGCGCGCCAGCGTGAGGTGCCGCGGGCTTCCCGGCCACAGGACGAAGCCGAGCGCCTGCGCTCCCAGTGACACGGCGAGCGCGGCATCCGCCTCGCGCGTGATGCCGCAGATCTTGAACGCGGTCATGCAACCCCACCTTCGCCAGGGTTACGGTGGGCATGCACCGCGCCCCTGAGTGTTTCGATCAATTCCGCGAGCGCCGCGCCCGGATCGGGCTCGATCATGAACCGTTCGCCCATCAGAAACGCCTGGTAGCCGAGGGCCTTCATCGCCTGCAGATCGGCGCTCGACTTCAGCCCGCTCTCGCTAATCCCGATCGTGCCCGGCTGCAGCATCGCCGCAACCGTGCGGGACGCGTCGAGGTCCACTGCGAGGGTCCGCAGGTTGCGGTTGTTGACGCCGATGATCCGCGCGCCGATCGCCAGCGCGCGTTGACATTCCGTGGCGTCGTGCACTTCGACCAGGGCGGCGAGGCCGAGATCCGCCGCGGCCGCCGCTAACCGCGCCAGGTCATGATCGTCGAGCGCCGCCACGATGAGCAGGATCGCATCGGCGCCCGCCGCCCGCGCCTCGAGCAGCTGGTATTCGTCGATGATGAAGTCCTTGCGCAGCAGGGGAATCGATACCGCGGCCCTGACGGCTTCCAGGTGCGCGAGCGACCCGTCGAAGAATCCCGGCTCGGTGAGCACCGAGATCGCCGCGGCGCCGGCCCGTTGGTATCCGCGGGCGATCTCAACGGGCTCGTAGGCCGTGCGCAAGACCCCGCGCGATGGCGAACGGCGCTTGCATTCGGCGATCACGTTGATCGATCCGTCGCGTGACAACCGTTCGGCGAACCCGGCCCCGTTTGGCGTCCGTTCGGCGGCCCGTCGTGCGAGCGCACGCTGCGGCTCGCGCACCATCGCCGCGTCCACACGCGCGCGCGTCGCGGCGACGATCGCCTGGAGCAGGTCGGGCGTCGTGCTCACGCCGGCGCTCCCGCCGCCCGGTTCGAGATCTCGATCAGCCGCTCGAGCACCTTCACAGCCGCGCCGCTGTCGATGGCTGCCGCTGCTTTCGCAATGCCTTCCTTGACCGTGTCGGTGTGCCCCGCAACGAACAGCGCGGCGCCTGCATTCAACAACACCACGTCGCGGGGGCGCCCCTGCTCGCCGCCCAGCACGGCCCGAACGATCTGCGCGTTGGTCGCCGCGTTGCCGCCTTTCAGGCTCTCCGGCGACGCCTTGGCCAGGCCGAAATCCGCCGGGTGCACATAGAACGTCTGCACCGATGCGCCGCGGCATTCCGACACCTTCGTATATCCCGTCGTCGACAACTCGTCGAGACCATCGGCGCCATGCACGACCCACGCGCGCTCCGATCCCAGCAGCGACAACGACCGCGCAATCAGCTCGGTCAGCTCCGGCCGCGGCACGCCCACAATCTGCCGCGACGGGCGCGCCGGATTGGTGAGGGGCCCGAGCAGGTTGAACGCCGTGCGCACGCCGAGATCCTTGCGGGTCTGCGCCGCATGTTTCATCGCCGGATGGAACGTCGGCGCGAACAGGAACGCGATGCCCGCCTCGTCCAGACATGCTGCCGCGGTCGCGGCGGTGGCCTGGATGTTGACGCCCAGCGCCTCGAGCACGTCGGCGCTGCCGCACTGGCTCGACACCGATCGGTTGCCGTGCTTGGCGATGCGCATGCCACACGCCGCCAGCACGATGGCCGACGCGGTCGAGATGTTGAACGTGCCCGATCGATCGCCGCCGGTACCGCAGGTGTCGAACACCGCGCCGGGCTTCGCCTTGATCTGCACGGCGTTGGCACGCATCGTTTGTGCGAAGCCGACCAGTTCCGTCGGCCGCTCGCCCTTCATGCCGAGGCCGACCAGCAAGCCGGCAATCTGCGCCGCCGCCGCTTCGCCGCGCATGATCGACGCCATCGCCTCGGCGGCTTCCGCCGTCGTCAAGTCTTCCTGCCGCCGGAGTTTTTCGATCAGGGCTGGGAACATGATCACATCTCGAGGAAGTTGCGAAGGATCCGCCGGCCTTCGTTGGTGAGGACCGATTCGGGATGAAACTGCACGCCGTGAATTGGCATCGTGCGATGCCGCAGCCCCATCACGAGGCCGTCTTCCCTGGTCCGCGCGGTGATTTCGAGCTCGCCCGGCATCGACTTCTCGTCGACGACCAGCGAGTGATAGCGGCCGGCCTGGAATGCCGACGACAGGCCCGCGAACACGCCCTGGCTGTTGTGCTCGACGGTCGAGGTCTTGCCGTGAATCGGCAATGGCGCGCGAATCACGTCGCCGCCAAAGGCCAGGCCAATCGCCTGGTGGCCGAGGCATACTCCGAGCAGCGGCATCCGCGGACCGAACTCGCTGATGACCTCGAGCGACACGCCGGCCTGTTCGGGACGGCCCGGGCCCGGTGAGATCACCACGCGGTCGTGCGACAGCGCCCGCAGCTGTTCGATGGTCGCCTCGTCGTTGCGACGCACGATCACCGTCGCCCCCAGCTCGCCGAGGTACTGGACGAGGTTATAGGTGAACGAGTCGTAGTTGTCGATCACCAGCACCATTGCTGCTACAAGCCCGCCTGTGCGAGTTCGAGCGCGCGGATCATCGCGCGCGCCTTGTCGCGGGTTTCTTCGTACTCCGCCGTCGGATTCGAATCGGCCACGATACCGGCGCCGGCCTGGATGTAGGCCTTGCCGCCCTCGAGGAGGATGCTGCGAATGGCGATGCAGAAATCGAGGTTGCCCGCGAAGTCGAGATAACCCACCGCGCCGGCATACAGTCCGCGGCGCGTCGGCTCGAGCTCGTTGATGATCTGCATGGCCCGCACTTTTGGCGCCCCGGACACGGTGCCGGCAGGAAAACACGACACCAGCGCATCGAGCCGGTCGCGTCCCTCGGCGAGCTGACCCTCGACGACCGATACCAAATGCATCACGTGTGAGTAGCGCTCGAGGGCCATGAACGTCGGCACGCGCACCGTGCCGTAGTCGCACACCCGGCCGATGTCGTTGCGGCCCAGATCGACCAGCATCACGTGCTCGGCCTTCTCCTTTTCGTTCCGCTTCAGTTCATCGGCGAGACGCTGGTCTTCTTCTTCCGACTTGCCGCGCGGCCGCGTGCCGGCGATCGGATGCGTGACCGCGTGGCGGCCCTCCACGCGCACCAGCATTTCCGGCGACGAGCCGACGATCGAGCGGTCACCCATGCGGAGGAAGAACATGTATGGCGACGGGTTGACGTGGCGCAACGCCCGATACACGGTGAAGGCGTCGACGCCTGCTTCGGCCTCGAACCGCTGCGACAGCACGACCTGGTAGATGTCGCCGGCGGCGATGTACTCCTTCGCGCGCTTGACGATGTGTTCGTAGGCGTCCTGCGACATGTTCGAGACCAGCGTGACCCCGTCGCCGCCGGACGGCCGCTTGAGCGACAGCGCCCGCTCCAGCTCGCGCTCGAGGAACTCGATCTTCGCGCACGCGAACTGATACAACGAGCGCAGGTCCTCGTCGCCTGAGATGCGCGCGTTGGCGATGAGCAGGATGCGATGCTGCACGTGGTCGAAGGCGAGCACCGTATCGAACAGCATGAACCCCGCGTCGTCTCGATCCGTCGGCGGGTCGCCGTTCCGCGCCGTTGTCGGCTCGAACCACGCCGCAGTGTCGTAGCCGAGGTACCCGACCGCACCGCCGGTGAAGCGCGGCAGGCCGGGCACGAACGGCGATTGAAAGCTGTTCATCAATTCACGCAGCGTGTCGACGAAGGGCTTGTCGCCATCGGTGGTGACGCCGGCCCGTTCCATCACGGTCTGTCCGTTGCGGCCGCGCAGGATCAGGAACGGGTCCTTGCCGAGGAAGGAATACCGGCCGACGTGCTCGCCGCCCTCGACGCTCTCGAGGAGAAACGCGTAGTCGGAATGTTCCGCTACCTTGAGGAACGCCGACACCGGCGTCAACAGGTCGGCCACCAGTTCCTTCACCACCGGCACGAACGTAGCCCGCTTGGCCAGGTCCACGAACTCTTCAAACGTCGTTTGCTTCACGTTCCATCCTCTGCGTCATCGGTGTCTAATCGGTGTCTAATCGGTGCCTAATCGGTGGCCAATCTGTGGCGCGCCGCGTCGCGCATCACGCGATCGGCGGGCCGCTGGCCGGTCCACCATTCAAACTGCGCCTGCGCCTGGGCCACGAGCATGTCGAGGCCGCCGATGATCCGGCAGCCACCACGCGCGGCATCTGCGAGCAACTTCGTGCGAGGCGGGTTGTAAACCAGGTCGTAGACCACCCCGCCGGGAAACGCGTATCCGTCCGGCAACGGCGAGACAGTGGTGTTCGGCGCGGTGCCGACCGGTGTTGTGTTCACGAGCAAATCCCACGTGGCGGGATCGGGCGGCCACGCCGCCACGGCCGCGCCGGTCAGCCTCGCAACCGCCTGGGCCTGATCCTGCCGGCGCGCCGCAATCGTGACGACCATCCCCGCCGACGACAGCGCTACGGCGACCGATCGCGCCGCGCCGCCCGCGCCGAGAATGGCCGCACGCCCGCCGCGCAGGTGCATCGTCGATTCGAGCGGGGTCAGAAACCCGGTGACGTCGGTGTTCGTGCCCAGCCACTTCGTGCCGTCGCGACGCAGCGTGTTGACCGACTGAATGCGGCGGCTGACCGGATCGCATTCGTCGGCGCGCTCGAAGGCGTCCACCTTGAATGGCGCCGTCACGCTGACGCCGGCGAGCCCGGCGGCGCCGGCGAACGTCATGAAGTCGTCGAAGTCGTGGGCGGCCAGGGGTAGGTAGACGGCATCGATGCGCGCGGCGTGAAAGGCGGCGTTGTGCATGGCCGGCGATACCGAGTGCGTCACCGGCTTGCCGAGCACCCCGTAGATCGCGGTCCGTGCGCCGATGCGCCGGAAGCGGAACTCGTCGTGCAGGAGGCGATCGCTGATCTGGCCGGGTGCGACGCCGTTGCCGGCGTAGGTCCAGCACGATCCCATCCAGCTCGCCAGCACGCGCGAAGCAATCCCGGCATCGCCCATCGCGATGAGCGCCATCGGCACGCGCGTGTTCCGCCCCAGATCGCGCAGCGTCAACAGGTCACTGAGCCGCGACGCCATCGTCGCGATCTTCACGACTTCCGCGCCGCTCGACAGCATCGCCTGCGCAATGTCACGCACGTCTCGGGGCATGCCGGTGAAATCGTGATGCGACAAGACGATGCGTCCCCCGCCGGTGCGGTCCATCAGGTCGGCGCAGGTGCTCTGCCATTCGAGGTCGACGTATTCGGCGCCGAGGGCCAGCGCGTCGGCCAGAATTGCCCGACGTTCCTCCTCGCTGCCCTGGAAATGCCCGCCTTGCGACCGGGGCCGGCAGGTGACGATCACCGGCGTTCGGCGGCCCGCCAACGCCGCGGCCGCACTCGGATCCTTTACCGTGTCG
>JALDXK010000102.1:0-13721 GCA_032155105.1 Acidobacteriota bacterium | reverse complement strand
ATCGCGCCGGAAAAATCGCGGCCGGCGTCGCTGTCGTAGGGCAGGCCGCGCGACATCAGCAACGCGCCAAGGTTGGCGTAGCCGAGTCCGAGCGGCCGGTAGGCGTGGCTGTTCTTCTCGATTGCCTTGGTGGGGTAGCTCGAGTTGTCGACGAGGATCTCCTGCGCCGTGATCAGCACACGGCAGGCCGCGCGGAACGCGTCGGTGTCGAACTCGCCGTCCTCCCTGACGAAGGTCATCAGGTTGAGCGACGAGAGGTTGCACGCCGAGTCGTCCAGGAACATGTACTCCGAGCACGGGTTGCTCGCATTGATGCGGGCCGTGTTCGGGCTGGTGTGCCACTCGTTGACGGTGGTGTCGAACTGCATGCCCGGATCGCCGCACACCCAGGTGCCCTCGGCGATGGCGCGCATCAGGTCGCGGGCACGATAGGTATCGACCACTTCACCGTTGGTGACCGCCTTGGTCTGCCACAGCCCGTCGTCGAGCACCGCGCGCATGAACTCATCGGTCACGCGCACCGAGTTGTTCGAGTTCTGGAAGAACACCGACCCGTAGGCAGTGCCGGTGAACGAGCCGTCGTAGCCGGCGTCGATCAGCGCCCACGCCTTCTTCTCTTCCTCGACCTTGCAGTTGATGAACTCGAGGATGTCGGGATGCTCGGCGTTGAGGATCACCATCTTGGCGGCGCGGCGCGTCTTGCCGCCCGACTTGATGACGCCGGCAAACGCGTCGAAGCCCTTCATGAACGATACCGGACCCGAGGCGGTGCCGCCGCCGGCGAGCAACTCCTTCGACGAGCGGATCGCCGACAGGTTGCTGCCGGTACCCGAGCCGAACTTGAACAGCATGCCCTCGGTCTTGGCCAGGCCCAGGATCGATTCCATCGTGTCGTCGACGGAGTTGATGAAGCATGCCGAGCACTGCGGCGCCTTCTCGAAGCCGCAGTTGAACCACACCGGGCTGTTGAAGGCGGCCTGCTGGTTGACGAGCAGGTACTTGAGGTCGTCGCTGAACGCCTGCAGCGCCGTATCCGACGCGAAGTACTTCTGCTTGCGCGCCCACTCGGTGATGGTGTGAACGACACGGCCGATCAGTTGCTTCACCGAGCGTTCGCGCTCGGGCGATCCGACGTGCCCCCGGAAATATTTTGAGACAACGATGTTGGTCGCCTGTTGCGACCAGGCCTTGGGGATCTCGACCCCACGTTGCTCGAAGACAACGGTGCCCTTTTCGTTGCCGATGATGGCATCGCGCAATTCCCATTCGACCTGATCGAACGGATCGACGCCTGTCGTCGAGAAGAAGCGCGGAAATTCGAGACCGGGGGAGGCCTGTGCTTTCCGTGTACGAACTGATTCTGCCGTGTCGGTGGCGGCCGACGTCGAACTCACGGTCTGCCCCGCCGGCGCGGCCGACAGACCCTTCTGAGAAGCCCCATCCTGCATGCTTCTTCCCTCCGATGACGACACACCCCTCCCCTGTGGGGCGATCGCCCTATCGTTTCAGACGTTTCAACTCTTGGTTTTGGTACGCGCGGTCTGACTTATCGAAATCGAATGCTTTCCTTGCTGTTCTCCGCTTTGTTACCCGCTTCGATTTGGGCTCAACGACGTGATGCTGGGAGCAACCGGTCATACGAGCGTCATCTTCGCGCGCGACGCCCAATATGCTCTTGTAACCAGTTGTTGTCAAGGGTTCGAGCACAACATATTGCGCTTTTATTTTAGGTCGTCCGCAATATATCGACATTTCTCGCCCAAAACCAACTGTTCGCTATATCTTCGCTTAACGAAAGTTTTTCGGCAAGGTAAACCGAGCCCGAGCGTAAAAGCTCGTGCATTCTCGTTAATCCCTATTTCTTAGATGTCGGTCCGCCTACGCTCGCGTCGCGAGCTTCGGCGCGAGTGGTTCGCCTTGAACCTCAGCGAACCAGGATCGCAGCCATGGTGGCTGCCTTGTCGGCGAGACGACCGGCAAACACGATGTTCCGGACCTTCAGGGCTTCTTCCGCCTGCTGCAGGAAACGCCGGGCGGTCTCGAACTGCGAGCGGCCGTCGTTGTTCAGGGCGCTCGTATTCACGCGTTGCAAGTCCCGCGCGGCGCGGCCCATCAGCTCGCGAATCGCCGTCACGGTCTGCGCCTCTGACCCTGGCGAGGGCGTGAGCGTCAGGGACGGTGGCGGCACGGGACGCGTCGTGGATTCGACGGGTTCAGGCTGCGCTGGGACCGGTTCAGGCTTCTGGCTGGGCGCCGGAGCGCGCACCGTCGGCTTGGCCGGAACCGCCGCTTCAACGGTAGGAACCAGGGGCAATGGCTCGGGTTCTGTGTACGCCACGACTACTCGAGGCGGCGGCGGCGGCGGCTCGAGCAGCGGCACCTCGACCTCGGTGCGCACCTGGGCCTTCGCGGCACAGGCGCCGAGAGCCGCGATCACGAGGACCATCGCCGCGAACCGGTACATCATGGCAATTGTATGCGCGTCGCCCCCGTCGCTGGCGGCAAGACGACGATAAAGGTCGTCCCTACCCCGACCGTAGATTCGACGTCGATCTCGCCGTTATGAATCTGTACGGTGCGATACACCATCGACAACCCCAGTCCGGTGCCGCGTTCCTTCGTCGTGTAGTAGAGCTCGAAAATTCGCGTCAGGTTCTCAGGCGCGATCCCGACCCCTGTATCTTCGACGCGCACGCCGACCCGGCGGTTTGGCAACGCGGAACACCCCACGGTCAGCCGGCCACCGCGGGGCATGGCCTGGATCGCGTTCTGCGCGAGGTTCAGGAACACGTCGCGCAGCTGCGCGGCATCACCCTGCACGTACAACGACCCATCGGTGCACGCGCGATTGATCGTCACGTTGGCGCGATGCGCCTCAGGCTGCACCGCGTCGAGCACGCTGGCGATCAGCGGGGTCACCGCCACCGGCCCCAACGACACCTCCTCGGGCCGCACGAACTTGAGGAACCCCTGGATGCGCTCGTCGAGCCGGCGGATTTCGTGCTCGATGATCTCGACGTGCGTGCCGGCCGACTTGCCCGCCGCGAGTTTCTGCTTGAGCAGCTCGAGGTGAATCGTCATCGCGTTCAGCGGGTTCTTCATCTCGTGCGCGACGCCGGCGGTGAGCCGACCGACCATGGCGATGCGGCGTGACAACTCGGTGAGCTGGGCCGGCTTGAGGCCTTCCGGCGAGGCGGCGCGCAGTTGCGCGCTGACCTGATCGAAGACGTCGCCCAGGTCTCGAAACTCCGCGTCGTCGCGCAGATCGAGCGTGGCGCCGAGGTCGCCGCGGCCGAGCCGCGACAGGCTGCTGCGAATCACGTGCATCGGCCGCAGCACCACCTGTGCGAGCAGCATGGCCGAGAACACCGCGACCAGCAGCGCGATGCCCGCCGCCGCGGCGGCCGGCGCGAGCGACTGGTTGAGATTCTGGCGGACGAGGATGGTAGACAGGCCGATGCGAATCTCGCCGAACGGTGAGTCGCCCAGCTTCATCGGCTGGCTCCATTCGAGCGACTGTTCGGTGCTGTAGACCGCGCGGAGCTGGGCCAGGCCGCCGGCGGCAATCAGGTTGTTGAGCGGCGTGCGCAGCGCCACGTTCCTCCCGACCTGCAACGGATCGCTCGACGCGATCACGGTGCTGGCGGGGTCGACGATCACCGCGTCGATGACGTCCTGCGAATAGATCGCCGCTTCGAGCGCCGACTGCACGCTGCGGCTCATGCGGATCTCGCTATAGGCGGTGCCGGGATCAGTGACGACGTCGCGTGCCTGGTGGTAAATGGCGTTGGCCAGCAGCTCGACGCGCGCCCGGCTTTCGAGCAGCAGGACGCGGGCGAGGTTCATCAAGTGCAGCAGGCTCAGCGCGGTGACGATCAATGCCACCATCGCCGTGACCCCGAGCACTTGTTTCTGCTTGAGGGAGAGGCGCATCAGGCGCCTTTCGCACCCTCTTCTTTGAAGCGATTGAGCTTGTTGTGGAGGGTCTTCAGGCTGATGCCGAGCATTTCCGCGGCCCGCGTCTTGTTGCCGCCGGCAGAGTCGAGCGTCGCCATGATCAGCTTCTGCTCGGCCTCATCCACCGTCATGCCGGGCGCGATGGTCAGGCCCGACACGGCGGCGGGGCTGGCCGCGGGCGTGGCGCCGAGCACTGGCAAGTGCGCGGGCTCGATCAGGTTGCTCTTCGCCAGGATCGTCGCGCGCTCGATCACGTTGCGCAGCTCGCGGACGTTGCCGGGCCACTCGTACTGCTCGAGCAGGCGCATGGCGGCCGGCGACACCGCCTTCACCGCGCGATTATCGCGGGCGTTGAACTCGTCGATGAACGCCTGGATCAGCAGCGGCAGGTCGTCGCGACGTTCGCGCAGTGGCGGCAGCGAGACCGTGAACACGTTCAACCGGTAATAGAGGTCTTCCCGCAGGCGCCCCTCGCGAATGGCGGCGTGCGGATCGATGTTGGTGGCGGCCAGGACGCGGACGTCGACTTCCTGCTCGGTGCGTCCGCCGAGACGCCGGAACTTCCGCTCCTGCAATACCCGCAACAGCTTGACCTGCGTGGCGGGTGTCATCTCCGCGATTTCGTCGAGGAACAGCGTGCCGCGATCGGCAAGCTCGAAGCAGCCGGCGCGGCGGTCGGTGGCGCCGGTGAACGCGCCCTTCTCGTGGCCGAAGATTTCGCTCTCGAGCAGCGTGTCGGGGATGGCCGCGCAGTTGAGCGCCACAAACGGCGCCGCCGAGCGCGGGCTGAGCTGGTGAATCGTCTGCGCGACCAGCTCCTTGCCGGTGCCCGACTCGCCGAGAATCAGCATCGACGCCGGCGTCGGCGCCGCTTGTTCGAGCACCTGGTAGAGCGCCCGCATCGCCTGGCTGTTGCCGATGATGCGACCGAACCGGCCGCGATCGTTCAACTGCCGGCGCAGCGCCTGGTTCTCGCGCCGCTGCTCGTTGATCTCCGCGAGCCGCTCGAGCAGCCGCTGCAGCTTGTTCGGATCGAGCGGCTTGGTGAGGTAATCCTCGGCGCCGGCCTTGACCGCCTCGACGGCGGTATCGACAGTGCCCTGCGCCGTCAGCAGGATGACCTTGATGTGCTCGATCTCCGGCTGCAACGCCTTGAGCAGCTCGATGCCGCTCATCGTCGGCATCACCAGGTCGGTGACCACGATCGACGGGCGGAACACCGTAACCATTTCAAGCGCCTCGGCGCCGTCGCCGGCCGCTTCAGCGGTAAACCCCCAGGTACGCACGAGCTCGGTAAGACCGCTGCGCGTGGCCGGGTCGTCCTCGACAATCAGCACGCGCTCGGCGACGTGCGCCTGTTCGCTCACGTTTTTAGCCTATCATCGAGAACGTGGCTGGAAACGGGAATGGATGAGGTGTCGGTCCCGCCCACCGACCAGCCGCCGTCCTCCGAACCACCGCCCCAACGCCGCTCCACCTGGCCCACATGGGTTGAGATCCTCGCCTGCTCCGGCTATCCCACCCAGATTGCCATCGGCTCTGCCCTCCAACTCGCGGGCGTCTCGCCGGTCCTCGAGGACGGCACGCTTTCGGCGCAGTTCGTGTTCGCCCTGTCGCTCGTCGACACGGTGATCCTGCTGTCGTTGATCCTGTTTTTCCTGGTGCGGCGTGGCGAACACCCCGGCCGCGTGTTCTTCGGCAAGGTGCCGGTCGTTCCGGAGATCGCCGCCGGCATCCTCGCGGTGCCCTTCGTCATCGCGCTGGTCCTCGGCATCTCGGTGCTCGTCCAGCGCTTCGCGCCATCGCTACGCACGGTCCCCGACAATCCACTTGAAGCGTTCCTCGGTACGCAGACCGGCGTGGGCATGTTCCTGGTGGTCGTGATCGTCGCTGGCGGGATGCGCGAGGAGTTGCAGCGCGCGTTCCTGCTGCATCGCTTTCGCTTCGATCTCGGCCAGCCGTGGATGGGCGTGTTCATCACCAGCGTCGCGTTCGGCATGGGCCACACGCTGCAGGGTCTGGATGTGGCACTCATCACCGGGTCGCTCGGCGCGCTGTGGGGCGTGATGTATCTCGTCCGCGGTAGCGCGATCTCGACCATCGTCAGCCACTCGCTGTTCAACAGCAGCGAATTGCTGCGGGCGTTTTTTCGATAGCCGCCCGGCTATTGCAGGATGACGACGTCGGTACGGCGTCGCAACTCGGACAACCAGTCGGCGACCAGCTCGGCCCGGCGGGCCGCGACGAGCCGATCGCGCACGATCGACGAGGCCTGCTCGAAGGTGAGGCCGGCCTGGTCGAATTCGCCCCGCTGCCGCAGGTAAGCGGCCGAGACGTCGCTGTCGCTCGGCGCTGTGGCCGACGCGAATCGCTGCGCGAGATACACCTCGGTACGCAGGTCGTCACGCACCCACGCGCGCAGCCGCATCTCGGTGAAGCCATGCGCCCGCAGCAGCGGCGCAAGTTCGCTCGCCTCGAGGCGCTTCTTGATGTCATCCAGCCTTGCGGTGATCTCGCCCTCGGCCGGCGCCGCAGGTGCGTAGCGCTGCACTTCCCTGAGCACCAGCTCGCGATCCACGAGCTGCATCGTCGCGCTGGCCAGCGGATCCTCTCCCTTGGGGATCACGATGAGCTGCAGCGCGATGGCCGCGCGCGCGTCGCTCAGCGTGATCGCCTGGCCACCGACCAGCGCCAGCGTTCGTTCCAGCAGAACAGGCTGGGCGATGGTCAGGAGCAGGGCCAGGACGCCGATCGGCAGCATCAAAACGCCTGCCCGAGGGAAATGTGCACGACGTTCGATCGCTCGCGCCCGCCGCCCGCCAGCAGCCGCGTGCTCAGCTTCCAGCCCCAGTCGACGCGCAGCGGGCCGATTGGCGATCGGTAACGGAAGCCGACGCCGCTGGTGGCGCGCAGTTCGGTGAGGCGGATGTCGGAGACACGGCCGAAGACGTTGCCGGCGTCGAGGAACCACACGAACTGCAGGTTCTTCCAGTACGGCGCGCGCGTTTCGAGATTGAAGATCACCATCCCGTTGCCGCCCTGCGGGAAGCCCTGGGGATCGAGCGTCTCCTCGGTGCCCAGTGAATCGAGTGAGAAGCCGCGGACGGTGGTGTCGCCGCCGGCGAAGAAGCGCTCGCTGGCCGGCAGTTCGCGAATCACCTCCTCGAACAATTCAGCGCGGTCGACCGCGCGCGTCAGAATCTCCGCTCCGATCGGCCGGCGTTGAGGCACGGCCCGGCTGGCGATCTCGAGCACCGGCGGCGCGTCCTGCGCGAAGCCTACCGCCGCGCCGGCGCGCGCCCCCGCGGCCACCACGATGCCGCGGCCGGGCAGCCGGCGATAGATAAAGCTCTGGAAAAAGCTCTTCACGAAGCCGACCTCCGAACCCAGGATGCGCGCCGCGACCGAGGTGTCGAAGCCCACCACCGACCCACGCTGTGGATCGAGCACGTCGTCACGCGAATCCCGGAGGATGCCGCCAAGAACCTTCGACAGCCGCACCTGCGGAAACAGGCGATCGATGGGCAGCTGATCCTCTGGCAGGATCTGCTCGTCGAACAGCTTGGTGTAATCGAACGTGTAGCGGCCGGTTACCGTGTAACTGCGGATCCGGCGCGCGTAGTCGGTCGTCACGCCCTTGCGGTTGAACGAAAAACTGGGGCGTCGCGTCTGGTCGATGAACGCGGTGAACTGGGCATCACCCGTGGTGCCGAAGGCACGCGGCTCGCGGAACGTGAACAAGCCGCGGTAATCGTGGAAGCCATATCCGGCGGTCTCACCGCCGCTGACGTCGTCACGGTCCTGGCGCAGCGTGACGCGGCCGAACAACGTCACCGATCGGTTCTTGCCCCAGAGATTGCGACGGCTGATGCCGAAGAAGGTCCGAAAGCCGACGTCGAGCGCGTCGACGGCCGTGCCGTCGTCGGACTCGCGAATGCGGCCGACTTCGAGGCCGCCGCCATAGTCGATGGTCGTGGTGTCGGCTTCCTCGAGGTCGACGAGCACATCGCGCCGCAGCGATCCGGTGCGGGGCAGCTCGGTGATGCGGACCCGGCGGAACAGTCCCAGCTCCGCCAGCCGGCGCTGGCTCTCAATCAACGCATCCTCGCTCAACGGCGTGCCACTCTTGATGGTCAGCTCGCGCTCGATCAACTCGGTCGAGATACGCTGGTTGCCGTTGATCAGGATGCGATCGATCGTCACCTGCTCGCCTTCGCGCACCGTCCAGCTAATCGCGACCTTGCCCTGGTTGTCCGCAAAGGCAAGTTGCGAGATCACCGACACGCTCTGGAAGCCCTGGTTGCGGTAGGCGCGTTCGATGGTGTCGCGATCGACGGTCAGTTGCGGACGATAGAAGGGCCGGCCCGCCGCCAGCCCGAGTTGCGCTTTGAGGGTCTCGGCCGGGATCGAGGACGCTCCTGCGACCTCGACGGCGGTGATCATCGTTGGCGAGCCTTCGTCGATCTCGAACTCGATCGCGACCGGCCGGTAGCGCACGCCAGCGGCGGTGGCTTCCGGCAGCACCTGGATGTCGGGCTTGACGACGGCCTGCGTGAAGCCGCGGACGCGATACAGCTCGGTGATGGCCGCGGAGACGAGGCCGATGCGCGCCTCCACGAACGGCTCCCCCGGCTTGATCTGCAACAACGGCGCGATCACCGCGCGATCGACGCCTGTGTTGCCCTGGATGTCCACCGATTCGACGCGGTGTTGCAGTCCGCGAGCCACGGTGAAGGTGAGCATCAGCTCGTCGCCTTTTTGCACGCGCGCATACGGCGCCCGCGCGGCGCGATAGCCTTCCTCGCGCAACCGGTTTTCAATCGCCAGGCTCGCGTCCTCGAGCAGATCCAGGTCGACGGAACGCTCCGAGCGGATCGGCACCAGGTCATCGGCATCGCCGGGCAGCGGATCGCCGGCGAACACCAGGTTGACGTGCGGCCCCCGGTTCACGGTCACCGTCACCGAAACGCTGCGGCCGTCCTCGGCCATCACCGACGATTCACGCACTTGCGCCTGGTAGTAGCCGCGTTCGCGCAAGGATTCCTCGTAGGCACTGATCTGCGCGTCGATCGCCGGGCGATCGTACGGCCGGCCGGGCTCCAGCTCGAGGATGCGCAACACCTCCGAAGGCGGATCGAGCGTCGCGCCGGCAACGTTGGCGGCGCCGATGGTCACGCGATCGCCGGCCTCGATCGCCAGTACCAGCTCGACTCGTTCTGGCGCCGGCTCTTCCTCCTGGATGCGCGGCAGGATCGTCGCGCGCGGAAAACCGCGATCGGCATAGTAGGCCTTGAGCGTGGTCACCATGTCGGCGACGCGGTTGGCCGACGGCAGCGCGCCGTAGCGATCGGTGATCTCGCTGCGAATCCCCGACACCGGCAACACCGCGGTGCCGGTGACCGAGATGCGCGCGATCCGGCGCACCGGCGTGAGCTGCCAGCGCAGCGTCACGCCCTGATCGCCGGGCGACACGTAGAGCTTGACGTCTTCGAATCGCCCGAGGCCCACCAGGTGATCGATCGTCGCGCGGACGGCCGGCATGTCGAGCGGGTCGCCGATGCGCGTCTCGACCAGGCCGAGCACGTTGGGCTCGACTACCGGCTGGCCCGCGACTTCCACCCTGACGTCGGTAATAGTCCGGCCCAGGTACCCTTCCTGATCCGCCGAAGCGGGACCCGCTCCGGAGGTTGCGGACGCCGCGAAGGCGGACCTCGCCGACAGGGCAACGGCCAGGACCAGCGTCAGGCGCACAAGGAACATGCGCACACGGCGATGCATCAGAAGGCGTGCCTCTTTCTCACTTCCAGCGCGTAGGTGCGGTCCTCGTTCTGCGACAGCACCCATGACAGCGATTCGCTCTCGTCGAACTCGAGCAGGATGATCTGATCGCGCGTCGTCGCCGACAGGCTGCGCGCGGAGGTCAGGAAGATGCGATCCGAGCTGCGCTTGCCGATCGTCACGCGGGCGGTCGGGTTGAGCGTGAGGCTCGTCGACTGCTGGTACGGATCGTTACCGTTGAGCAAGGGCGTGATCTGAAACGTGTCGACGCCGAAGGTCTGCTCGACGACGCGCCCGACTTCGGCCGATAGCGCGCCGGTGAGCGCGCGCGTCGCCCGCGCCTCGACCAGCCGCTGCTGCCGCTCGTCGGGACGCTGCAGGCCGGCCAGCTCGATGTCGCCGCTCGGCGCCTGGTCGCTGAAGAGCAGCGTCAGGATGTCGAGCGTCTGCAACGGCGGGTCGGACGTGAATTGCGGCTGCAGGCGCTCGATGGTCCCAGCCAGGCGCATCGTGACCTGGTAAGTCTGCGTCGGCACGCGCACGCGCGTCTCGGCCTCGATGTCGAAGAACGGCTGGATGCGATTGGCGTCGGCGAAGTCGAGGCTGCCACGGGTGATCAGATAGCGGCGACCCTCGAACTCCACCTCACCGCGCTCGATTTCGGCGCGTCCGAAGAGCAACGGCCGATCGACCGTGCCGCGCAGCGACAAATCGGCGCTGGCAACGATGCGCGCCTGGCTGTTCTCGACGCGCAAGGTCGAGGCGGCCTGGATGCCGACGTCGAGGCGGACGTTCGACACCACCGGGGTGACCTGGCCCTCGACCACCGGCGGGCCGCTGCCACCGCCGGCGAGCCCGCTGAACGAGAGGCCGCCCGTGGCGCCAAACCCGCGCGTCCAGCTCGCGCTCTTGATGATCACGTTGCCGGTGACGATCGGCGCGGTGGCCGGCCCCTGCAACGCGAGGCTCGCATCGACGAGCGAACGCATGCCCTCGGGATAACGGAGGTTCATGTTGTCGCCGATGACGGTCACGTCGAACTCACTCAATTGGTACTTGGCCAGCCCGATGCGGCCGCCGAAGCGCACCGGCCCGCCGCCCAGCTGCGCAGTGACACCGTCGAGGCGCACGCCGCCGGCATCGAACGTGACGATGCCGTTTACTTCTTCGAGCGCGTGCGGAAACGCGAGCTGGCGCACGCGGCCGCTCGACAGCAGCGCGTTGCCCGACACCACCGGCGCGTTGATGGTGCCGCCGATCCGCGCGGTGACTTCGGCGCGTCCTGACGCCCGCACGTCGGGCAGGAAGCCCTGCAGCACCGCGAGGTTGGCCGCGCCGTTGGCCTGCAAGGCCAACGTCTGTTGCTCGAGGTTCACCGAGCCGGTGAGATCGAGCTCGGTGTCGTCGCCGACCATGCGCAGCGCGTCGACCTGCAGCAGCTGGCCTTCCACGCTGAGCTGAATGGGCGCGGCGTTGCGGAGCCGGTAATCGAGCAGCGCGAGGTTGACCTGTTCGATGGTCGAGTCGATGCGCAGCGCATCGGGGTTGTAGAGCTCGCCGACGACGCGAATGGTGCCGCTGGCGATCGCGGACGTGAACGGCGAGAACGTCGGCTGCACCGCGCGCACATAGGGATCGAGCGAGGTATCGGTGAGCCGGAACGACATCTCCGCGTCCATCTCGTCGTTGAGCTCAATGCGGCCGGTGCCCGAGACGGCCAGGCGCGGCGAGGCCGCTTCCATCTCGTAGGTCATCAGCAGGCCTCGCAGCGACAAGCGGCCGGTCACTTCACCGATGCCCTCGTCGCCGAAGAACAGGTCGCTGACGCCGAACTTGACGTCGTAGCGCGGCTCCTCGAAAGTGCCGCTGCCGTTGGCGGTGAAGTCGAGCGACCCGTACAGCGTGGGATATCCCGGGTAGGTCGTCAGCGCGAGCGTCTCCACGGCGACGCGACGGCCGTCCACGTTGAAGGAATAGGTGCCGCTCCAGCCAACGTAGGCGGCGCCGGTCACGGTGCCGCCACCCTTCTTCATCGCGATGCCGTCGAGGCGCACGCCCGCGCCCTCGAACCGCAGCGCCGCGGTCGCTTCCGAGAACGGTTCGTCGTAGGCCACGCCGCGGGCGATCGTCATGCGGCCGAACCCGTGCGGCCCCTCGTAATCGCCGTAGACGTGGAAGTCGCCAGATAGCAGGCCGTCGACGTCGTAGTCCTGCAGGTCGAAGGCTTCGCGCAGATCAGCGAGCGGACGGTCAGTGAGGCGAATGCGCGCGTCGATCTGCTCGCCGCCGTCGGCGCGCGGATAGCCGAGCGAGAACTGGCCGGTCACGTCCATGCGCGAGAGGCCAGAGCGAATCACCGCGCGGCTGATGTTGGCGTAGGAATTCTCGACCACGAAATCGCCGTCGATGTCGCCCCAGTTGACGTCCCACGCGCGCATTTCGGAGCCGATGAAGCGGCCCTCGATGCGCGGGCGGCGGAAGGCGCCGAGCATCACGCCTTCGAAGCGGCCGACCCCGTCGATGGGAATCGCGCGGGTTGGCGCGCCGAACGCCGTCATGATGCCGGCGAGGAAGCGATCGCTTTCCTGCCAATTGCGGCTGGTAACCCGGAACGGAATCTTCGAGCGATCGCCATACGCGGTCGCGCCCTCAAAGGCCACGTAGGTATCAGGTGTGGAGATCCGGCTCGGCTCGAAGAACATCGCCTCGGGATCGAACGAATAGGTGACGCTGCCGGCCACCGGTATTGGCTCGAGCGGCGTGTGCTGGCTGAACGGGCCTTGCACCTCGTAGCGACCGCGGGCCTCGTCTGCTGCATCGGCGGCGAGCTGCGGACCTTGCAAGGTGGCTGCGCCCGTCGGCGTGAAGGTCGCGGTGCCCGATCCCTCGCGGGTGGCGTACTTGCCGAGCAGCCACTGCATCTCGTTGCGGCCGGAGGCGCGGCCCGCCAGCCTCAGCCCGCGCATCTGGTAGAACTCGGTGAGCGCGGACAGGTCCACGTCCTTGTAGTCCACGTCGAAGTAGGCCGTCGCGGGCTCGGTACGCTTGCCGAGCGGCGACATCAGGAAGCGGAACGCCGCCGTGCCGCCGCTGAAATCCGCGGTGGCGCGCGTCACTTCCATGCGATCGCGGACCCAGAACACGGAACCTTCGAGATTCGGGAACCGGTAGTCGTTGACGCCGGCCATGGCGCTGGTGAAATCGCCCTTCAACTCGCGGCCGCCCTTGAACATGTGGAACGTGCCGGTGAAGTGGCCCTCGCCGAACAGGCTGAACTTGTCGCGCGCGAAGAAAATTTCCCGCATCTTCGGAAACTGGATGCGCGACGTGATCTGGTAGGTCTGTTCCGGCCAGCCCGCGAGATCGACCACGCCGGTGAGCTCGGAGACCGCCCCGTCGGTGATGAGATCAATCCGATCCATCACCGCCTTGCCGTCGACGATCTTGAACGTGGTACTCAAGTCGGCGGTCATCGGTTCGTACTTCTGAATCACGATGGTCGCGCCGGTAAAACGCGCCTGCCCCTGATACTCGGCGCCCTTGGTCACGGTGACGTCCACATTCGGCGCCCGCAGGCGCCAATCGGACCCGAAGTCGTTGAAGACCAGCTCGCCGTTACTAGCGCGGATGTACGGCATCGTCACCACGACCGGGCGCGGGCCGGTGCGCGGTGGCCGCGGCGGACCGGTGAGGCGCGGAAAGGTCTGGCGTCCGTCCGGGAACGACTCGACCACCATGCGCCATCCCGACATCTCGATCCCGTCGATGAGCACCTCGCGACGGAAGAGCGCGCTCCAGGTGAGCGACACCTCGATGTGCTTGGCTTCGAGCCAGGGCGGCTCGTTGGGCAGCATCCCGCCGATGTAGAGATCTTCGACCACGAAGCGGCCGCGCCCGATCTGCACGCCGAGCCGGCTCATGGTCAGCGTGCGATCGAGCCAGTTGCTGCCGGCCCGGATCGTCTCGCCGTCCGACGACACGAAGAT
>JALDXK010000101.1:0-13725 GCA_032155105.1 Acidobacteriota bacterium | reverse complement strand
GCCTTCGGGAATGACCAACGGTCATTCCTTTTCGATTGGTGGTCATCCGGTTACCTACAATCCCGCGCGCAACTCGCTGTACATCGGATCACGCCTCGGTCGCGTGGCCGAAGTGTCGATCCCGACACCGGTGAACAGCGCGAACGTCAGCGCGCTGCCGTGGGCCAAATATCTGCAGGGCTTTTACGAACCGACCGAAGGACATTTGAAACAGATCCAGAGCGAGGGCGTCAGCATCGACGGCATCCTCGTTTACGGCAGCCGCCTCTACGGCACCGCGTCGATCTTCTACGACGCGAGCAACGTGCAGCGCTACTCGCACTATTCGCGCTCATTGGCGCTGAACCAGACCAGCTTCGCCGGCTGGTCGCAGGTGTGGGAGACGGAGAAAACCGGTTTCGTGTCAGGTTTCATGGCGCTGGTGCCGGCCGAGTGGCAGGGCCTGCTTGGCGGACCGGCCATCACCGGCCAGTGCTGCGTACCGATCGCGTATCGCACATCGTGGGGACCGTCGGCGTTTGCGTTTGATCCGACGCACATCGGGCAATCGGCCGTCGACGCGACGCCGTTGCTGTACTACCCCAAATCACATCCAACGCTCGGTCACTGGAGCGGAGCGAACCCGGTCTACGGTGCCACGGCGCAGGTGTCGGGCGTCGCACTGCTGGCCGGGACGCGGACGATCCTCTACTTCGGACGCAACGGGCTCGGCCCGTACTGTTACGGCAACGGCACGAGCAAACAGGCCCTGCACGGCACGATGGGCGGCGACGGCGCGATGTGGTGTTACGACCCGAGCAGCAACGACAAGGGTCAGCATGCGTACCCCTACCGCTATCAGATCTGGGCCTACGACCTCAAAGACCTTGCCGACGTCAAGGCCGGCCGCAAGCAGCCCTGGGACGTGAAGCCGTACGGCGTGTGGCCGTTCGATCTGCCGACCACTGAGCCGAGCATCAAGATCGGCGGCGTCGGCTACGACTCCGCCACCCAGACCCTCTACCTGTCGCAGATGCGCGCAGACAAGGACGTCTACTCGAATCGGCCGATCATCCACGTGCTGAAAGTTGGCGACGTGTCGGGAACACCACTGCCAGTCCCCGACAACGATGTCGAGCCGCCGCCGCCAACGGAACCGGAGCCGACCGAACCTGAGCCGACCAAACCGCCAACCATCTCGGCGAAGGTGACGGCGCTGACGATCACGCCGTCAAGACCTGCGCCGCAACGGCCGGGCACTACGATCAGCCTGACGGCCACGCCAACCGGCGGCGTGGCGCCGCAGCAATACAAGTGGTACCAACATGACGGCAGGCGCTGGAACGCGGTGACCTCGTGGTCCACATCGAATACCTACAATTGGACGCCGACGAAGGCCAACACCTACAAGCTGTCGGTCGGGGTGCGAAGCGCCGGCAAGACAACGGACACGTCGGAAGCGGCCGCGAGCCTCAACTTCGCAATCAGCGGCACCAGTGCCCCCGCGGCCACGGTGCCCAAAGTGACGGCCGTGAGCCTCACGGCTGACCGGTCGCAGCCACAAGCGCCCTCGACCGCGGTCACGTTCTTTGCGCTGGCGGCGGGCGGCAGGGCACCGCACCAGTTCAAATGGATGGTCTTCAACGGCACGTCCTGGACGGCTGCGGGGGGGTGGAGCACCTCCCAGACGTTCCGTTGGACGCCAACCACGGCGAACGCGAATTACCGCGTCTCGGTGTGGGCGCGAAGCGCCGGCAGTACGGCCGACGCCGCCGACGCACAGGGCACACTGAACTTCCCCATCGTCTCGCCGGCCACGACACCACCGCCCACGAGCACACCACCGCTCTCGACGTCGGCCAAGGCGACCGCCCTTGCGATCACGGCATCACACGCGGCGCCACAACGGCCAGGCACCACCATCGTGATGATGGCCACGCCTCTCGGGGGCGTCGCGCCGCACCAGTACCGATGGTACGTGCACGACGGCGTGCGGTGGAATCCGGTCGGATCCTGGAGCACATCGAACGCCTATATCTGGACGCCGGCGAGGGCGAACCTCGGCTACAAGGTTTCGGTCGGGGTCCGCAGTGCGGGGAACACCAAGGATGCCTCCGAGGCGGTGGCAAACGTGAACTTCCCAATCAAGTAATGCAAATTCCGTCACTGAACGCGGTACAACGTCGCCCGGTCACCATCGATCATGTCGGCCACGTTGCGGTCGATGCGGCTGCTCAGCGGATTTCCGCTGGGCAGCCGTGCCGCCGCCCCACGCAATCCGTCGAGCAGCGATCGCGTCAGCGATCCTTCCGGGTAGGCGTGATGCGTCCATGCCTGCTGCCAGCGCTCGGGGGGCACGGCGATCTCCGGCGGCAAGGTCATCTCGTAGGACGAGGTGTAGACCTTTGCGGCCTGGTGATCGAGCAGCGCGTACGCGCCGGGCTCTGGGACCGACTGCACATCCATGCGGTTGGCCTTGAAGTCTGCGTGATACCACACGCGAATGTCACGCTCGGGATTCAGTAGTCGCAGCACACGCGCACTGTAATAGTCGGTGTAGACCGCTCCGGGCGGCAGCTGGCGAATCGCCTCCACCGCCGCCATCGTGTTGCGCGCGCGTTCGCCCGACGACAGTTGGAGGAAGACGATGCCTGGCACCGCGGCAGCAATGATCGCCGCGGCCACGACGCCGGCCACCCGGCGGCGCCACTGCGCCAGCCATGCGAGCCACGCGCCCACCAGCAGGATCACCAGCGGCGTCGCCAGCGCGGTATACCGCGGCGACTTCGGCAACGGTGAATACGAGCTCAGCGATCCGCTGCCGAATTGCAGGTACGCCATCACGATGACGAACAGCAGCGCGATGAACAGCAGCGCGCGGCGGCGCGATTGCCACGCGGTCCACAGCGCCGGTATCGCCAGCCACCAGGTGATGCCGACCGCCACCGGCATCAGCCAGAGCGATCTCGGATAAGCATCCCATCGCCAGATCTCGGTGATTTGCAGTTGGCCCGCGAGCGGGGCCGCGAGGCCCGAGGTGGCAGCCAGGCGAAAGAGCGGATTGCCGGTGAGCGTCCAGTACGCGGCGCACTCGATGGCGAAGACGAGCGCCGCGCCGGCGGCCACCGCCACCGTCGTCGCCGGCCGCGGGAACCGCGTGGCGAGCGAGGCCAGCACCATCGCCGGCACGACGATGGCGACGTCTTCCTTGAAGAGGTAGCCGATGCCGAGTGAGACGCCGGCTCCCGCAGCGGCAAGGATGCGGCTCGGCCCGTCGCGCCGTTCCGCGAGCGCGATCAGCGCAAGAGCGAGCGAGATCGACGCCACCTGGAACGGCGTCGGGTTGTACATCGAGGACTGCTGGATCGCCAGCGGATAGATGGCAAACAGTGCGGCCGCAAATAATCCGGCCATGGCGGTACCGGCGAGCAGCCAGCCAGCGGCCATCAGCGACATCAGCGTGACCGCATCGGCGAAGGTGGTGAGCATCCAGAACTGGTGGGGTTGCAGCCAGCCGGCGCCGATCAGCCAGCCGAAGGGATAGGCCATGCCGACCCTCGTTCTGAACAGCGCAAACAGGTGATCGAGCGAGCGCCCATCGCCGACGCGCTGCGCCGCATCCAGGTACCCGGCATCGTCGAGCCCGTCGACCTGCGGACCGAAGGCGAGCCGCGCGCCGATGGCCACCACGCCGATCAGCAGCGCCGACACCACCACCAGGTGCATGTCGGCCGGGCGCGCGATCGGCGCCGGCCGATCAACTGACTTTGCGAATGACGGGTGAATCGTGGCGGCTTCGCCGGGATTCATAGAGGATTTCCTCGAGTTCGAAACGCACCCGTCCGATCAGATCGGCCAGCAGCGCCACCGCGCCGAGCAAGAAGCCGCACAGCAGGCCGCCGACGCTCAACGTGATGAGCGAGGTATAGGGCGCCGTCTCGCCGGTGGCCAGCCAGTGCCCGCTGACGAACAGCCCCGCGAAGAGCGACGGCACGATCAGCACCAGCGCCAGCAGCCCGAAGAACTTCATCGGGCTGTAGTCGCGAATCGCGCGGATCAACACGGGCCCCGAGCGCACGCCGTAGCGCCACACGCTGCCCATGATGCGCGACTCGCCGACCGGCCGCTCCGCGAGCACCGGCAGCGGCACCTCGACGATGGTCAGGCCGAGGCGCCGCCAGTTCAACAGCGACTCGTGGATGTATTCGTAGTTGCTGTGGATGTCGGCACGCAACGCCGCCTCGCGCGACATCGCGCGGAAGCCGCACGACACGTCGGTGAACGTGGTGCCGGCGATCCAGCTGATGGCGCGGGTCAGCATCGCGTTGCCGGCCCGCTTGCCGGCCGGCATCTGGCCGATCAAGTTGCCGTCGGCGAACCGCGAGCACAGCACCACGTCGGCGCGGCCCTCATGGATCGGCGCGATCAGCCGCGCGATGTCTTCGCCGCGGAACTGGCCGTCGGCGTCCATGCTCACGATGATGTCGGCGCCGGCGCGCAGTGCGGCCGACACGCCCGACACGAAGGCGCGGCCGGTACCGAGGTTGACGTGGTGCCGCACCACCATCGCGCCATGACGTTGCGCGATCTGCGAGGTGCCGTCCGTCGACCCGTCGTCGATCACGATGGTCCGCACCGACTCCGCTCCGGGCAGTCGCGTGGGTATTGCGTCGAGCACGGCGCCGATCGTCTCGGCCTCATTCAACGCTGGGAGATAGACAACGACTTTCATGGGTACCCCTGGTCAGGAGATGAGCAACACGATCGCGAGCACCGCTGCCGCGGAGAGGCCCGCGCCGGCCCAGGCCAGCTTGCGGGCGAGCCGTTGCCGGATTGGCGTGAAGGGCTCCTCACGACGGAACCCCGTGATCGCCGCACGCGTCCGCACCGCGGCGAGATCGGCCATCGGCCGCTGGAATCCATACGAGAGCAGCAACACGAGCGGCCGGGTGAGACGGCCGGTCGCCGACTGCAGCAGCGTCGTGACGGCATAGTCGGCGAACAGATCAGCACGGGCGAGAAACCGGGTCCTGGCCTCGTCATCGCGGGTGTGCCGGGCCGCAAACTCGAAGACGGCCGCCTTGCGGATGTCCTGCGCGGCCCACGTTTCGGTTGGAAACTCCAGCCGCTCCGGCGAGTCGAGATACGGCCGCTCGTTGACCGACATCCACGTCGCGTACTTCAGGAGCGCTTCGCGCGCGTACTCGTAACGCGCGTCGACGAGTCCGAGATCGGCGCGATGTTCGAGGTACTTGCCGAGCGCCTGCAGGAAGACGGTGTACGACCACCGGTTCTCGGCGTCGAGCGGATCGATCGCCGCCGGATCGTCGTCTGGATGCACGCAGCGCGCGATGAGGGCGTCCGCCTTGTCGAGATAGCGCGCCTCCATGGTCAGCCGGTGCGCATCGAGCAGCGCGTTGATCGAATTACCGGCGCCGCGTCCGGGCCCGTGAAAGTCGGCCTGCCGGGTGACGCTCGCCAGGCCGGTCTCGCGCCGATCGATCCAGCGGAAGCGCGACTTGCGGCCGTCGTCCATGTCCATCACCCAGTTGGCAAGCTGGATCACGGCCGCGCGCGACTTCTCGGAGCCGGTCAGGAAGTAATGCAGCATCAACCCGGTCGTATAGTTGTGCTCCGAGCAGGGTCCGCCGCCAGACGGCCCGCTGCGCTTCGAGTAGGCGCGATGGGTCGCAGTACCGGCGGCCTGGTAGTGCTGCGTGTGCCAGAAGTACCCGCCGTTGTACGCCGCGCGATCGCGTTGGGTGTGGTACAGGTCGATATCAGCGACGTGCCCTGCCAGATCGTTGGCCAGCGTCCACCATCGCACGTCGGCGGTCTGGAGGAACCGGGTGATGAAGCCGGCAATCGGGTCGTACTGGTTGTTGTAGTGCGACACCAACCACCGCGGATTGCCGGTTGCGGAGTGCGGAGTGACGGATTCATGATCCGCATACAACTCACCAAAGTTCCGCCATCCGTACTCGTCGATGCCCTCACGCCGCTGTTCGAACGTGTCGGCGCCCATGATCGCCGTGTTGACGAGCGCGTCGTAGCCTTCGGCGGTCACCTGCGACCCTGTCGCCAGTGGCGACCACGTGGCGGCGTGCCGGTACGAGAGCGGATCGGCCGACACGCTCAACGGCGACCGGACCCACGCCAGGGGCTCGGCCGAGACCGTGTCGCGGCCGAAGCACATCGCGAATGACATCGTGCTGCGCTCACCGCCTTGCAGCTCGTGCAGATCGCCGTAGACACGCGGGAACATCCCGACCACGCAGTGCCGGCTGTCGGCTTCGATCGACTTCGGGAAAATCTGCCAGAAGTGCGGCAGCGCTACGCTGATCCGCGACGTGCCGCCGCCGATTGAGGCAAGCGGTGTCGCGCGCAGGCCTTCGATCAGCCGCTCGTCGCGCATCGCGCGGAAGCCGCGGAAGGTCGCCGGCACGCGTCCGTCGCGGTTGGCGTGGCTGATGTGCTGCCAGTTCGATCCGCCGCTCGAGTCCTGGTAGACCGCGAACCGCCGGCCGGCCGGTCCCATGGCATCGCCGTGATCGAGCGAGCCCCACACGTCGGCGAGCCGGTTGGCGTCGGTCTGGATCTCGATCGACAGATCGCGAATCAACACCGAGCCGGCATCGCCGAGGTCCCACTGGCCGCCGGGGTGCTTCGCGGCGCGCGGGTTGGTGACGTCGAGTTCCGCCGTCACGGTGCCAAGGCCGGCATGGAACTGCAGCCGTACGGAGGCATCGAGCCAGGATTCGCCCGACGCGGACCGCAGGCCGCCTTCGAGCCGCAGCACCGCGCGCAGCGACCCGGCGCGAACGATCGTCGCGCGACGCACGCTGAACGCGTACTTGTGTCCGCGATCGTCCTCCGCGGTGATCGCCGTGCTGCGCAGCTGCGACGCCTCGCCGACGTCGGCCGCGGCGATGAACCCGGGCCCGCTCCGCGGCACGTCGAACGTCGCGACGCCGGTGCGGACCCTGATCACCTCGCCGGCGTGCTCGATGAGGATCGCGGGGCCGTCGGGCGGCATCAGGTCCTCGGGCGCCAGCGCGTAGAAGCTCGCCGCCTGCCGGACGTCGGCCTGGAACTCGGCCAGCAGCCATCGCACCGAGCCGTCGCCCCACCGATCGAGCGTCGTGGTCTGCACCGGCACCGCGCGCCCCGACTGATCGGTCAACCCCCAGCGATCGGCGCGCTGCACGGCGCCGCGCGGACACGCCACCCCGATCGACACCGGCTCGCTGTGCCGTTCGAACTGCGGCATCGCGGGATCGGTGGTGGCGGTGATGACGATCGGACGGAACGCCATGGCTAGCGAGGCTTCGCCTCGAACCGCCGAGCGTGTATGGCCACGTGATTCACTCGCATGACTTCTCGCCCTTCCAAGGCGTCTAGGGAATGGCGCGGACGATCATCGGTCCGACGCGGGTAGTGAGCGACAGCGGCAGCTTCTGCCACAGCGCGATCGCCAGCTGGAATCTCGGGTTGGCCGGGCTGACGTTCGGCATCTCGCCGGGTGTCAGCAACTGGTACTCCCAGTGCAGCGGCACGGGCTCGGCGCCCCATTGCGCCTTGAACTTGAACGTCCCTTCGTTGGGCGTCGAGCGGCCCATGTCGAACACGGCGGCGCCGGTCTCGTGCGCGAACTGGATCGCGTCCCAGTACAGGAGCACGTTCGGGCACAGCGAATTGAACTCGCGAATCGACGACGCCCACGGCAGTTGCACCATGGTGTCGGTGCGATAGGTCAACCCGGCCGCCACCGGTTCGCCGTTCAGCCGCACGATGTGCAGCTGCGATCGGTGTGGGAAGGCCCGCAGCACCTCCTCGAACAACCGGCGGGAATACACCGGCGTACCCAGGTCGCGCATGTTGCGCGCGAACACCGCGTAGAAGTCGCCGACCAGCGCGTCGCCGCCGCGCTCGACGGACAGCCCGGACTTCTCGCCCTTGCGGATCTGGTTACGGACCTTCCGATCGAGGCCCTCCCACATGCCCGGTCCGATCGGCAGGCGCATCGACACCTTGTGCCGCTTGCAGGGCAGCGACGGGAACTGCGCCGACACGTGGCGCAACTCGACATGCCGGCAGCGCCGCACCTGCGCCTGCTCGCGCGCGGCGTCGCACAGCGCGTCGGCCGCCTCTGCCGTGTCGGCCAGCACGCCGCCGTAGTTGAGAAACGGCAACGACGTCAGCGTGTTGCCGAAGATCAGGCTCTTGATCTGGACCAGCGGCAGGAGGCCCTCGATGGTCGTGCCGCGCCTGGCGATGAGGTACACCGACTCATGGCCGAACGCGTTGCGGAACACCAGCTGCCAGTCCCACGCGTGGTACCCCGCCTCGTCTCGCTTGGCGCTCACGAACTCGTCCCACACCTCGCGGTCGCGCGGCGCGGCGATCGACACGTGCACATCGGGCTCCCCCAGGCGCGGACGTTGCGCGGTGGGGCGGAGATCACTTGGCATGCGCCCACCTCGCTACCGCTGGAGCAGCGGCTGCGGCGTTGGCCTCGAGCGTCGCGGCGATGGTGTCGAACCTGAAGTCCTGCATCAGCCGTTCGAGACGGCGCATCGCCGTCTCGAGGTTCACGTAATGCCGCCACCGCGTCACTCTCGACACCGGCAGCCGCGGCTGATCGGGATCGATTTCCCACGGGTGGATGTAGAACACCACCGGATCGCGATCGACCGTGTTCACGCGGGTGATGGCCCACTTCGTACATGCGTACGGCGGCAGCCGGAAGTAGCCGCCGCCCGCGATCGGCAGGTTGGTCCGTCCCACGCGAACGGTCGAGGCCGGAACTTCGACGATCGATCCGGCGCCGCGCTCGATCACATGCGGCCGCCGCGGCGCATCGGGAATACCGTAGCGATCGTGGTGGATCGGAAAAATACTCGCGTCGTAGGTATGGCCTTCTTCGATCAGCACGTCGAGGGCCCACAGGCTGGAACGGACGATCGAGAAGCTGGGCGCCCGATATCCCTCAACCGGGCAGCCGCCGGCGTCTTCGATCGCCGCTTTCGCCTGGCGCACGTCGGCGCGGAACTGGCCCGGCGTCAACGTGTAGATCAACTGGTGATGAAAGCCGTGCGACGCCAACTCATGGCCCTGGTCCGCGATCGCGCGCACCAGTCGCGGAAACCGCTGCGCCACCCAGCCGAGCACGAAGAACGTGCCACGCACCTGGTGACGGGCGAAGCATTCGAGCAGTCGCTCGGTGTTGGCCACCACGCGGCTCTCACGCTCGGACCACGACGTCCTCGACACCAGGCGGTCGAAGGCCGAGGCCTGGAAGTAATCCTCGACGTCGACGCTCATCGCGTTGACCACCGGCGTCATCGCGCCCCTCTTCGCAGCACCACGGTCTTGATGGTTTCGAGCGCGATCAGCATGTCGAACGTCAGCGACATGTGCTTCACGTAATAGAGGTCGTACTGCATCTTCTCGATCGCGTCTTCGACGCTCGCACCGTAGGTGTAACGCACCTGGGCCCATCCGGTCACACCCGGCTTCACGACGTGGCGCTGCCCGTAGAAGGGAATCTGCCGGGTCAGCTGTTCAACGAACGCCGGCCGTTCCGGCCGCGGCCCAATCAGGCTCATGTCGCCCCGCAACACGTTCCAGAGCTGCGGGATCTCGTCGAGCCTCGACCGGCGCATGAAGCGGCCGACCGCGGTGATGCGCGGATCGCTGTCGCCCGCGCTCCACACCGGTCCGCTGCGCGCCTCCGCGTCCGTGCGCATGCTGCGGAACTTGTGGATGGTGAAGGGCGCGCCATTCAGCCCGACGCGTTCCTGGTGATACAGGATCGGGTCGCCGAGCGACTCGATCTTGAGCAGCAGCGCCACCAGCACCATCAGCGGCGACGCCAGCAACAGGCCGCACACCGACGTCACGATGTCGAACGCGCGCTTGGTGACGATCAGCAACCGGGTCTTGCGGAAGCCCGTCGAGAACACCAGCCAGCTCGGACGCAGGTGCTCGAGCGCAATCTTGCCGGTGTATTCCTCGTAGACCGAGGCGAGGTGATCGAACAGCACGCCGGTGCGCAGCCGGACGTCGAGCAGGCGATCCATGGGCAGCTTGCCCCGTTCATCCGACAGGCTGACCACCACGCGATCCACCGCCAGCCGCGCCGTCAGCGCCGGGATGTCGTCGATGGTGCCGACCACCCCCGGGTTGATCACCGGCGCACCCACGCGGGTGGGATCGGGATCGACAAAGCCAACGATGTTGACGCCCAGTTCGTGACGCCGCTCGTGCAGCTCGCGCGCCAGCACCACTGCCGACGCGCTGGTGCCGACCAGCAGCAACCGCTCGCGCGGCGCGAGACGCGACGTCACCTCGTCGAACAGCGATCGCCAGGCCATGACCAGCAGGATCGCCAGCGCCGCCGCCAGCAGGAACACGCCACTGTGCACCACCAGGAGCGGGAACAGCCAGTAGGCGATCCCGAGAATCAGCGACGTCGCGCCGATGGCCCGCATCAGCCGCCGCGCCAGGTCGCGCTTGCTCACGATGCTGTGCAGATCGTAGAGGTCGGCGTAATGCAGGCAGACCTGGCACACGACGACGATCAGCAGGACGCGGAAGATGGCGGTGTTATCGGTGACCAGCTCCCACGCGTACGGGCCGGCAATCACCACGCTGCTGATCACGACCGCCGCGACCAGCAGCGTGGTTTCACCGGTGACGAGGATGAACGACCGCCACGTCTTATTGAACATGACCGGGGCCTGCCGGGGGCGCACTGCCCTGCTTGCGCCGCAGCCACCCGAACCATTGCCGTTTCATCGCGGGCGCGGGGGGGGCCGGCCGATAGTGGTTGTAGCCGTAGTACCCGTAGCCGTCGGGCAGCACGGTTTTCGCCGCGCGATTGAGCACCACGCCGAGGATCCGTTTGACGCCGATGGCGTCCACGGCGCGCTGCACCATCGGGTACGGCGTCGATTGTGCCGACACCACCAGCAACGCGGTGTCAATCATCGACGACAGCAGGTTGGCATCCGGCAAGATTGCGATCGGTGGCGTGTCGACCACCACCCAATCGAACGAGTCGCGGGCGTCGTCGAGCAGCTGCTTCATCGACGGCGACACCAGCAGACTCATCGGGTCCGGCGCCATCACTCCCGATGTCAGGATCCACAGCGTCGGCGAGACCTGGTGCACCGGCAGCCGCTCATTTCTGGGCGCCACGAGGCTATCGGTCAGTCCCATGGTGGCCGGCAACGCGAACATCTCGCGCAACCGCGGCCGGCGCAGGTCGGCGTCGATCAGCAGCACGCGCCGCTGGTACGACTCGCTCAACGTGAGCGCGAGGTTGGTCGCAGTCAGCGTCTTCCCTTCGGACGGCAACGCACTCGTCACCATCACGCTGCGGACCCCCTTGGCCTTTTGCGCGTGGTGCAGCACGGCGGCGAGATGGCGGTACTGTTCGACCAGCCCCGGATCGACATCCTGGCCGATGATCAGCTTGGCGCGATCAGCATCACCCACGCGAATCGCTGCAGGCACGCGCGCGACCTGAGGGGCAACCGGGGGCGGCGCCGTCACCCGGTCCGGGTCGTCTCTGCCTGGCTCCAGAGGCCCGGGCGGAGTGAACGCGGGAGCGAAGGCAGACGCAGCCGCGGGGTCCGGGACGAGTGGATCGCCAACGGCGATGGGCTCGTCGGGCACATGCATCGTCTCCACGGCAGAGAACTGCCATGCGGGCGGCGCCGGTACAGGCGTGTCGGTCCTGATGACCGGGGTGCCCGCGTTTTCTTCCGCCGCACGTCTGAGAGCGTCACTGAGTCGGGTCATGGTGGTGTTAGAAGAAGGAGAAGCGGCGCCGGCTCACGCTGTCGAACATCGGCGCCTGGGCAGGAACGGCTGCCACCGGCCGCGGTTCCGGCACCGGCACGGGCGCGGGGGCTGCATGGGTGAGTTGGGCGTGTTGCGGCAGCGACAGTGACCGGCACACTTCGTTGACCATGCCGGCGCCGACGGGTTTCTGATCGGCAGCGAAGCCATTGACGAGGGCGTTGTCGCAAATGACGCTGATCACCCGCGGAATGCCGGCCGAGTACTGGTGAATGGCGACGACGGCGTCGCGCGTAAACAGGCGCGTCGCTTCCCCGCCCGCGGTCTTGACGCGGCCGGAAATGTACGCCGCGACATCCTTGAGGCTGAGCGGCGTCAGCTCGCATCGCAAGACCACGCGCTGCTTGAGCTGCCGGAGCCGCGCCTCCTCGAGCCGGCGCGCCAGCTCGGGCTGGCCCACCAGCGCGACGGCCAGCGAGTGGCCGTTGGGCGCCTCCGCATTCGTCAGCAGCCGGATCTCCTCGAGCAGCTCGTACGGCACGCTCTGCGCTTCGTCGACCACCAGCGCCAGCACCGGCGCGTGATCCTTGCTGAGCGCCTCTTCCAGCTCGCGCAGAAACTGGATCTTCGACTGTGCCGCGTCTGGGCTCAGGCCGAAACCGTCGGCCAGGTAATCGAAGAACTCGGCGCGTGTCAGCGTCGGGTTCGAAAGATGGACGATGGTCGACGAACCGTTCGCGGCCTGAAGGGCGGCGCGGATGAGCGTGGTCTTGCCAGTTCCCGCTTCGCCAACGAGCACGGTGATGCCCGGGCGGCCGGCAAGTCCGTACTGCAGGTGCACCAGCGCCTCGCGATGCTGAGGCGTGAAACAGAGAAACCGCGGATTCGGCGACAGATCGAAGGGCCGCTCCTGCAGCCCGTAATAGCGTTCATACATGGCTAACTCAGCAGCCTCCAGGCAACGGCGGCGCACACGGCAAGTGCCGCGGTGGCGCCGGCGCCGATCGCCAGCCGGCGTATCAGCCGCTTGCCCGATCGGGGGGAATTGCGCATATGGGGAACGGTGGCGAGCACCATCAGGTTGAGTGCGGCCCGCACGTCGGCCTCGGTGCGCAGCGTGCGATCGAAGAACTCCGCGGTGGCCGCGAACCCGACGCCGATGGCCAATGCCGCCAGGATCGCGATGAGGTAGAGTCGGGGCCGATCGGGGCTCTCGGGACGCTCCGGCATCCGCGCCGGGTCGAGAATCTTGAACTGCTCACCAATCTGCCGCTTCTCGAGATTGGCGGAGATCTCCGACTCCTCCTTTTTCTGCAACAGGCTGCGATAGGTCTGCTGCAGCGTCTCGTAGTCTCGGGTCAGCGACGCCAGCTCGGCCTCGCGCACCGGCGCGGCCTCGATACGGGCCTGATACATGCCCATGACGCCGCGGAGCCGCCCCTCTTCGGCGAGCTTGGCCTGGATCTCACGATCGAGATTATCGAGCTCGGCCTTCGCGTCCAGCAGCCGCTTGCGCTTGGCGTAATCCATCACCACCGTATTGGTCGGCTTCGCCGTCAGCGTGTTTTCCAGGCTGAGCGCCTCAACGCGTTTTTGCAGCTCGTCGACGTTGCGGCGCTGCCGGCGAACGTCGGGATGCTCCGGCTTCAACTTGAGCTCCATGGCAATCAGGGCCTGCTGCGCGGCGTGCAGATCCTGCTGCAACGCCACCGCCATTTCCCTGGGCGCTGCCTTCTCCGCCGGTAGCGGATCCGGCGCCTCGAGCACGTCGGCCACGGTGCGCTCGAAGGTGATACGGCGCTCGCGATCGCGATTGAGCGACTCTCCGAGCGATTGCAGCGCCAGTTCGGTGTTGTGCAGCCCCTGCATGTTGGCGGCTAACTGCGACGGCAGCTCGCCGTTGAACGTGCGCTGGTACTCCTGGAACCTGGTCTCGAC
>JALDXK010000100.1:0-13730 GCA_032155105.1 Acidobacteriota bacterium | reverse complement strand
AAGGATCACTTCCCGACAAGGATCACTTCCCGGCAAGGATCACTTCCCGGCAAGAATTGCTTCCCGGCAGGGATCTGTTATCGTTCCGGCCCATGCGAATCCTCGGAGCCCTGATCGCCGCCGCCGCGCTGGCCGCACCGCACGTGATCGAGTTGAACGCGCAGTCTGCGAACGCCAGCCGATCGGGCGCCGCCAATGAATCCGCGTCCTGGCGGCAATGGGGCGGACCCACTCGTAACTTCATGGTCAACACTACCGGGCTGGCCGACACGTGGCCCGAGGCCGGGCCGCCAGTGATTTGGACGCGGCCGCTCGGCACCGGCCATTCGGCGATCCTCCTGGACGACGGTCGGCTATTCACGATGTACCGCGCCGGTAACGGCCGTGCGAAGCAGGGACCGTGGGAGGCCGAGGAAACGGTGATCGCGATGGACGCGGCCACCGGCAAGACGCTGTGGGAGCACACGTATCCGTCGCGGCGCGAGGACTTCAGCTTTGGCGCCGGCCCGCACTCGACCCCGATCATCGTCGGCGATCGGCTCTTCACCATCGGCACCAACAAGCAGATGTTCGCGTTCGACAAGACGACCGGCAAGGTGCTGTGGGCGCGCGACTTCATCAAGGACTTCAACTCGCACGAGCTGCTGATTCGCCCGGTGGTGAAGACCGGCTACGGCTGCAGCCCGATCGCCTATCGCGACACGATCATTTGCAGCGTCGGCGGCCCCGGCCAGTCGGTGATGGCGTTCCGTCAGAGCGACGGCGCCGTGGTGTGGAAAAGCGGCGACTTCCTGACCTCGGAAGCGCCGCCAATCCTGATCACGATCGGCGGCCGCGAGCAGCTGGTGGTGTTCGGCGGCGGCACCGTCAACGGGATGGATCCGGTCACCGGCAGGATCCTGTGGTCGCACGTGCACGATCCCGGCAACGACCTGAATTGCGGCACGCCGCTGTTCGGTCCCGACAACATCCTGTTCGTGTCGTCGGCCTATCGGGCCGGCAGCCGCGCGATTCAGCTCAAGCCGGATCGCGACGTCACGTATGCCGAGGAACTGTGGTTCACCAACCGCGTGCGATTCATGTTCCTCAACGCGATCCGCGTTGGCGATTTCATCTACGGCACGACCGGAGACTTCGGTCCGGCATTCCTGACCGCGCTCAATATCAAGACCGGCCAGGCCGCGTGGCAGCATCGCGGCTTCGGCCGCGCCAGCATGCTCTACGCCGACAACAAGGCGATCATCATGGACGAGGACGGCGACCTCGCGCTGGCAAAGCTCGCGCCCGAGGGCGTCACCATTCTCGCGGAGGCCAAGAAGGTGTTCGACACGACGACCTGGACGGTGCCGACGCTCGTTGGCCACACGCTCTACGCGCGCGATCGCGAAAAGATCGTGGCGCTCAACTTGGGGGCAAAGTAATGCTTGACGCATTCCGGGGACACCCGTCGACTCGCAATGGTCCGCCACGAGCTGACCATTGCTCGCTCAGGGCCGGCGGAGAAGTACGGAGGGCACGGAGCGTTGTCGCACGGAGGACACGGAGCGTCGTCGTCGCGTCCTTCGTTGTGCTCGCGGGCACGCTCGCGTCGGCGCAGGCGCCGGATTTGGCGGGCACGTGGCGGCTCGATGAAAGCAAGAGCAAGGGCGGGGCGACCGCCGGCATCATCGGGTTGATTCCCGCCGGTGCGCCGAAGACCTTGCACGTCACGCAGCCCGCCAACGGCACGCTCGTGATCGAGAGCCAGGTCAACGAGGCGCACGTGCGTATCTACAAGCCGGGCCGCGAATCATCCACGCCCGCCGGCCAGGGCGGCGCGGTCACCATGACGACGAAGTGGGATGGCAAGACGCTGGTCAGCGAAGGTGCGATGAAGGCGCCGAACGGCGACACCACGTCGGTGCGCGAAGTCATCTCGCTGAGCGCAGACGGCAAGGTGCTGACGCTGGACGTCACCACGACCCCGGCAGGTCAGACCGAAAAGGCAGCGAGCGCGCTGGTCTATACGAAGATCACGGACGTCGGCCCGTGCCACACGTGGCCGACGCCATGTAAGAAGTTTCCCTAGTCGTGCGGTTTTTCGACCGCGACTAACTCCGGTTCCCGTACGGGCGGATAGTCTCCGGCCTGGGCGACCATCGGCCGGCGTTCCGGACCGAACTGATCGAGCTTGACCGGCGCTCGTTTGGCGGCCGATTCGTAGAGTGCCCTGATCACGCGCACGTCCCAGCAGCCCTCTTCCGCCGACGGCTCCGGATCGCGCCCCTGCAGGACGCAATCAGAGAAATAGGCGACCTCGGCGGCGAACTGGTCGCGGCGGCGGCCCTTCTTCTTCCTGATGGTCTCGCCGATGGTCAGCGTGTACCCGAGCGCTTCGGCGTACTCGTATGCCGGCTCGGCGTGAATGTTGCCCTCGGTGCCGACGACGCGGAAGTCTGACACACCGTTGGCGTTGAAGCTGGTGGTGAACGTCGCCAGCCGATCGCCATCGAAGCGCATCACCGCCGACGTCATCTCGTCGATTTCCGGCATGTTCGAGCGCGCGCCGTCGATCGATGAGGCAAACACCTCGATCGGCTCGGCGCGGAACATCAGCCGCGCGGTGTTGATGCAGTAGACGCCGAGATCGAACAGCGTGCCGCCGCCGAGCTCCTTCTGCGTGCGGATGCCGCCCGGGCGCGCGTGCATCGAGAACGACGAATTGAAGAAGCGCGGCTCGCCGATCTTGCCGCTCTTGACGATCTCTAACACCTCGAGGAATAGCGGCTCGAAGTGGAGCCGGTAGGCGGTCATGATCTTGACGTTGTTCTCCTTCACCGCCCGGATCATCTGCTCGCATTCCCCCTGCGACACCGCCAGCGGCTTCTCGCAGAGGATGTGCTTGCCGGCCCTGGCGGCGCGCACCGCGTAGTCGGCATGCTCTGAATTGGGCGTGCAGATGTAGACCGCGTCGACTTCCTGCAGGCAGCGCTCGTACTGGTCGTAACTGGCGCGCACCGGAATGCGGTACTTGTCGCCGATCTCGTTGAGCTTCTCGACGCTGCCGCTGACCACAGCGTGGAGGGTGGAGTTACGCCTCGCGTGCGCAAACGCTGGAAGCACTGCGGCCTGAGCGATGTAACCCAGCCCGACCACCGCGTAACGAACCTTCGACTGAGCCATTTCGAACCCCCACCACCACTGGTGCAAGTGATGTACCAGAGGTCACGGTGTGCGCTTGAGCTTGCGGGCGATCGCCTTGAAATCCCTGACCAATTGCTGACGAGCTGCCGCCCGTGCGGCAGAGTCGGGTGCCCGCAAGATGGACGAGGGATGCACGGTGAGCGTCACCAAAGGTGCCAGTGCCGAGGGAAAAAACTTCCCGCGGTCGCGCGTGACTTTCGCCTCGGAGCCGAGCAGCGTGCCCGCCGCTGTGGCGCCGAGCGCCACAATCATCGCGGGCTTTACTGCATCGATCTCTTCGGTGAGCCACATCCGGCACGCCAGCACCTCTTCACGATTCGGCTTCTCGTGAATGCGGCGCTTGCCGCGCGGCTGCCACTTGAAATGCTTGACCGCGTTGGTCAGATACACCTCGGCCGGATCGAGGCCGGCTTCTTCGAGCGCGCCGCGCAACAGCTGACCTGCCGGCCCCACGAACGGCTCACCGGCGAGGTCTTCCTGGTCGCCCGGTTGCTCGCCGACGAACATCACCCGCGCGCGCGATGGACCCTCGCCGAACACCGTCTGGGTGCCGCGCTTCCAAAGGTCGCACCGCCGACAGCCTGCCGCGGCCTTGCGGAGCGCCGTGAGAGTTCGCTGCTTCGCCATCCTCGCGTGCGCATCGGTGCAAGAAGTCAACCAAAACGCAGAGATCTATGCGTGACAACGAGACACCGGAGAAATTCCGCGGATAGAATCACGGCGGTGAATTCACGAGAGGAATTAGCCCGCGACCTCCGCGAGCTCGGCGTTGAGGCGGGCGACACGGTCATGGTTCACGCGTCGGTCCGCGCGATAGGGCCAGTGGCCGGCGGGCCGGACCAGATTCACCTGGCGCTCAAGGACGCGCTCACCGAAGCCGGCACGATGATGATGTACGCCAGCTGTCCAGCCGGCTACGACGACGTCGGCCGCGGGCACCTGTCACCGGTGGAAGAGCGCGCCATCATCGAGAAGCAGCCGGCGTTCGACGCCCGCACCGCGAAAGCGGCGCGCGACAACGGCGCCCTGGTGGAGTTCTTCAGGACGTATCCGGGCGCGCTCGTGAACGATCATGTCGCGCGCTTCGTGGTGTGGGGCCGACACGCCGAGCACCTCATCTCGAAACAGCCGTGGGATTTCGCCTTCGGCCGCGACTCCGCGCTCGAGCGGTTCGTCGATCTCGACGGCCAGATCCTGCTGCTCGGCTGCGATCACGACAACGTCACCTTCCTCCACTACGCCGAACACATCGTCGATATTCCCGGCAAGCGCGTGGCCCGCTTCGACGTGCCGATCCTCGAGAACGGCGAGCGGGTGTGGCGGGAGATGCAGGAGTTCGACACCAGCGACCACGGGGCTCACCCGGCGTGGCCGCCGCGGTTCTTCGCGCAAATTGTCAACGCGCACCTGGCGCGGACGCGCAACATCGGGAGGCGGGTGGGCTACGCCCACAGCTTCATCACCGACGCGAAGGGGTTGCTCGAAATCGCCCTTGCACAAATGCGGCTCGTGGCCCGCAGCTAACCGGCTTACCGCAGCGTGATTCGCTCGGCGCCCCCCTTCCCCACGGCGGAATGCTACAAACGCAGCAATATGCTATTTTTGTAGCACATCGACCCGGAAGCGAACCATTCCGCGCCCGCTTCCGTCGAAGGGTCAAGGGAGTATCGGCATGTTTGGAGAGCTCAGGCAGGATGTGGTGTTCGCATTGCGGCAGTTGCGGCGGGCACCCGGGTTCACCGTCGTCGCGGCGGCCACCCTCGCCCTCGGCATCGGCGCCAATAGCGCGATCTTCGCGTTGGTCGACGCGACGCTGCTGCGGCCGTTGCCGTATGCGAATCCCGAACGCCTCGTGACCATGTGGGAGGCCACTGCTACGACACCGCGCGGGCCGGCGTCCCCGCTCAACATGCTCGACTGGCAGGCCCGGGCCGACTCATTCGAAGCGATTGCCGGCTACATCCCGAGCGTCGGCAGCATGGTGATGTCGGGCGCCGACGGCAACGCGCTGACCGTCCCGCGGCAATGGGTGACCTACGGCATCTTCGATGTGCTCGGGGTGAATCCGATCGTCGGCCGCACCTTCACGATCGACGATGAGCAGAAACGCGCGAACGCCGTGATGCTGAGCGAAGGGCTCTGGGAGACGCGGTTCGGCCGCGACACCAGCATCGTCGGCAAGGAGATCCGCCTGGACGGCATGCTGTTTACCGTTGTCGGCGTGATGCCGAAGGACTTCGAGATCCTCGGCCAGACGGGCATGTGGGCGATGCGGTCCTTCGGCCAGATGCCGCCGCGCGCGCGCGGCACCTACATCCTGCAGGCTGTCGGTCGCCTGAAACCCGGTATCGGCGTCGCCGCGGCTCAGTCGGACATCACCGCGGTCGCCCACGGCCTGGCGCAGGAGTATCCGCAATTCAACAAGGGCCGCACCGTGGCGCTCGAACCGCTTCACGACACGATGATCGGCAGCGATCTCAAGACCACCTCGATGCTGTTTCTCGGCGTGGTGGGATTCGTCCTCGCGATCTGCTGCGCCAACGTGGCGAACCTGCTGTTGGCGCGAGCCACCGCGCGGTCGCGCGAGCTCGCGGTGCGCTCGGCGCTCGGCGCGGGCCGGCGCCGCATCATCCGGCAGCTCCTCACCGAAAGCGTGGTCCTGTCGATCATCGGCGGCGCACTCGGCATCGCCGTGGGCGCGGCCATCCTTCAAGTGGCGCCCGTGCTCATTCCCGACGGCATCCTGCCGGCAACCGTCACGCTCGCGTTCGATCTGCGGGTGGTCGCGTTCTGCGCCGTGGCGGCGCTGATGGTCGGCGTGGTGTTCGGCATGGCGCCGGCATTTCAAGCCACCGCCGTTCGGCCGCTCGAGGCGATGGGTGCCGACTCGCGTACCACGACAGGTGGCGGCGGCCGAATGCGCAACGTACTGGTCGTCGGCGAGGTTGCCACCGCTGTGCTCCTGCTGTTTGGCGCCGGCCTGCTGTTGCGGACGTTGATGGCGGTCCAATCCTTCGATCGCGGGTATCGCGCCGGGAGCGTGCTGACCATGCTGGTCGATCCGCTGGGTTCGGCGTATCCGACTCCGGAGAAGCTGCAGCAGTTCTTCGACCAGGTGGAGGCAGAAGTCCGGAAGGTGCCAGGCGTCGCAGACGTCGGCTGGTCAACCGCGCTGCCGCTCGGCGAGTCGGTGTTCGGCGAGTATCCATGGAACTACGAAGTGATCGGTGACGCGCCGCTCGAGGCCGCGCGCCAGCCGACAACCGCCTACCAGATTGTCAACCCGACATATTTCTCGACGCTCGAACTGCCGATCGTGGCCGGCCGTGGATTCGACTCGCGCGACATACAGGGCAGTCCGCGCGTGGTGATCGTGAATGAAGCGTTCGCACGCAGCCTCGGCAGCCGCAACCCAATTGGCTTGCGGGTGTCCTTCAGGCCCGCTGATTCGCCGAACGACACGCCGGCCGTTGCAGAGATCGTTGGCGTCGCCAAGCAGGTGAAGCTGCGTCCGGATGAATCGCAGGACTACGTCCAGATGTATTCGGCACTGGCGCAGGATCCCGTTGACGACGTGATGATGCTCGTGCGGTCGAAGACCGGCCGCGCCGAGGCGTTGACATCTTCGGTGCGCGCGGCAGTGTCTCGGGTCGACAAGGAACAACTGGTGAGCGTGGCCGGCATCACCACCCTCGAAGACGTGGAGTGGGCGGCCACTGGACGTCACCGCTTCCGCGCGGTGATGGTGGCAGCCTTTGCGACCCTCGCCGTGACGCTCGCCATGGTCGGGGTGTTCGGCATCCTCGCGTATTCCGTCCAACAGCGCCTTCGCGATTTCGGCGTGCGCCGCGCCCTGGGCGCGACCTCCACCGACGTGATGCGCCTGGTGGCCGGCAGCGCTGCGCGATTGATCGCGGCCGGGAGCGTGCTGGGCCTTGTGCTCGCCGCGATCTTCGGCCGCCTGATCTCGACGATGCTGTTCGGGGTGCAGCCGCTCGACCTGGCCACCTTCGCCGCTGTGGCCGTGGTGCTGGCGATCACCGCGGCGCTAGCGATCGCGGGGCCGGCGTGGCGCGCTGCCCGTATCGATCCCGCGGCGGTGTTGAGAAGCAAGTAAGCCCGGAGCGGCAGGCAGGTGGAGCCGCAAAGCGCTGCTCGTGGAACACGGGCGGGCACGTGTTACAGTCACGACATTCCGCTATGGGTACCGTTCGTTGGCACTGGTGCGGCAGTCGTGCGGCGCGCCTGTTCGCCGTCCTGGGGCTGGTCGTGGGACTCGCGGCGCCAGTGCAGGCACAGGACCACAAGCGGATCCTCTTGCTCTTCGACGAGGAACGCACGTGGCCGGGGCTCTCGCTCATCGACCAGGGGCTCCGCGCCGCGTTCGCCGCCGGGCTCGCCAACAATGTCGAGTTCTACAACGAATCGATGAACCGGTCGCAGTTCAACGACGACCGCTACGAGCTTCTGCTCCGCGACTACTACGAGCATAAATATCGCGACAAGCAACTCGACCTCGTCGTGGCGGTGATGGGGCCGTCGTTCGGCTTCTTGCAGCGTCACGGCGCTGATGCGTTTCCAGGCGTACCGATCGTGTTCTGCGGTGCTGACGCCGCGGACATGGCCGGTCGTGTGCTTCCGCCGAACATCACGGGATTGCTGTTGAAGCGGAAGTTTGCGCCAACGCTCGACATCGCCCTTCGCCTGCAGCCAGACACCACCAAGGTATTCGTCGTGGGCGGCACGGGGCACTTCGATCGGCACTTGCTCACTCAGGCCCGTGGCGAGTTCCAGGTGTTCGAATCGCGCGTGTCGTTGACCTACCTCACAGAGTTGCCGCTCGACCGTTTGCTGTCGATGGTGTCGCAGCTGCCGCCGCACAGTATCGTGTTGTTCGTCACGCTCTTCCGTGACGGCAACGGCCGTACCTTCGTGCCTCACCAGGTCGTGGCACAGATCTCGGCAGCCGCGAACGCACCTGTGTACACCTCCGTGGATCAATACCTGGGCCGCGGCACCGTGGGCGGTTATATGTACAGCCTGGAGCTTCACGGCAAGCGCGCTGCCGAACTCGGCCTTCGTGTCCTGGAGGGTGAGTCCCCCGCGTCGCTCCCGGTGCAGGAGCCTGCCTCGAGCGCCAACATGTTTGATGCGCGGCAGCTGGCGCGATGGGGTCTCGATGAAGGCCGGCTCCCGCCCGAGAGCATGGTGCTCTTCCGCGAGCCGAGTTTCTGGGATCGCTACCGCCAGTACATCGTCATTGCCGTCGTGGTGGTGATGGCGCAATCCGCGCTGATCGCGGGACTCCTGGTGCAGCGCTCGCACCGGCGCCGCGCCGAGACGCAGTTACGCGCCAGCTTCGATCAGATCCGCGACCTGGGCCGAAGCCTGCTCACTGCGCAGGAAGACGAGCGCGCGCATTTTGCGCGTGAAGTGCACGACGACATCAGCCAGCAAATGGCCGTCGTGCAGACGGAATTGCGGCTGCTGGCGGGACGAGAGGACGCGAGCCGGTTGCGCCGCGAGTTGGGCGAGATTGCGTCTCGCGCGATGGTGGTGATCAGGGGCCTGCACGCGCTCTCGCATCGGCTGCATCCCTCGTACCTCCGCTTTGTCGGCCTGACGTCCGCGATCGAGCGGCTGCGGAGTGAGTTGTCCACCGACCGCGTCGCCATCGTGTTTTCACACGAGAGCGTGCCGGCGGCGATTCCTCCGGACGTGAAGATCTGCCTCTTCCGCATCGCCCAGGAGGCCTTGAGCAACGCGGTCCGGCACAGCGGCGCCCATCGGATCGAGCTGACGCTGCGGGGCGATCCGGAAGGGATCAGCATGACCATCGAGGACAACGGGTCCGGCTTCGAGCTGGGCGTCGCGCCGCATGGCATTGGTCTGGTCAGCATGACCGAGCGTGTGGCGCAGGTCGGCGGGACGCTGCAGGTGCGATCCTCGCGCGGCGGCGGCACGCAGGTTGAAGCGAGGGTGCCCTGGTCGGAGGACGCGACCATCGAGGCCGAGGCGGTGTAGCGTGTCGAGGCTCTGGCGATGGACGCGGCTGCTGGCCGGCGCGGTGTTGCTGGTGATGGCGACACTGATTGTCGGCGGCGCGGTCGATGCGCGCCGGCGGCTGCCCGACCTCAAGCCGTGGCACACCGAGCACCTCGACGATCTCACCGCCGCGACGCTCGATCGCGACTTCACATTCGAGCAGTACCGCGCCCGCGAAGACCAGCTGTTCGCCCAAGTCCGCGCCATGGAGTCGGCGATTGATTCGGTCGAGCGGACGCCGGTGAACCGCTACTTCCAGGACAGTGTGTCGCACCCGTCGAAGGCCGACACCGACTGGAATCGATCGTACGAAGTCGAGGCGGCAGCCCCCGTGCGCGGTGGCGCGCTGCTGCTGCACGGACTCACGGATTCGCCCTATAGCATGCGTGCCGTCGCCGGCGTGCTTCGCGATCAGGGCGTCTACTCGCTGGCGATGCGGATGCCGGGCCACGGCACCGTGCCATCGGGCCTGGTCACCGCCACGTGGGAGGACTGGCTCGCCGCGGTCCGGGTTGGCGTGCGGCATGTGCGCAGCCGCATTCCCGAAGGGGCGCCGCTGATCCTGGTTGGTTACTCGAACGGCGGCGCGCTGGCGCTCAAGTACGCCATCAACGCGATCGAGGGCGCCGAGCCGCGACCGGCGAAATTGATCCTGCTGTCGCCGATGATCGGGGTCACGCCCGCAGCCGGGCTCGCGTGGTGGATCAGCCGGCTGGGCGTGGTGCCGTACTTCGACAAGGCGAACTGGATCGACGTGGTGCCGGAGTACAACCCGTTCAAGTACAACTCGTTTGCCGCCAACGCCGGCAGCCAGACCGCGCGGTTGACGCGGGCGGTGCACGAGGATCTCGCTCGCCTCGAGGCCGTGGGACGGCTGTCCGATCTGCCGCCGATGCTCACGTTTCAATCCATCGTCGACGCCACCGTGAGCGCGCCGGCGGTCGTCTTCTCGTTGTACGACCGGCTGCCGTTGAATGGCAGCGAGTTGGTGCTGTTCGACGTGAACCACCTCTCGGGCATCGACGCGTTCGTCCAGCCCGTGGACCTGGCGCTCGGGCAGCGCTTCATCGCCGCCGCGGCCCGGCCCTATCGACGCGTGCTCGTGACCAACGCGTCAGCCATCACGACCGGAGTCGAGGCGCAGGTCGTCGAGGCCGGGCAGACCGCGGTCACGCGCACGCACCTTGGCTTGTCGTGGCCTACCGACGTGTTCTCGCTGACACATGTGGCCGTGCCGTTTCCCACCGACGATCCGCTCTATGGCATTGAGACGCCGAAGACTCCGAGCGGCCTGCCGCCGATCGGCCGGCTGAGCCCTCGCGGCGAGAAAGGCGTGTTGACGGTTGGTACCGACGTGCTGATGCGCCTGTCGTCCAATCCGTTTTTCCCGTTCGTGGCCGAGCGGACCGGCCAGTGGCTGGCGACCGGAGAGGCGGCACCGGCGAATGCGAGATGAGGTATAAACGTTCGCTGGAGTTTGCCATGTCGAGACAGATCGCGCTGCTCTTCGTGCTGACGCTCGTCCTCGCCGTACCTGCCTCGAGCCAAACGCAGATCACCACGGGTGTGATCCAGGGCACGGTCACGGATCCGACCGGCGCCGTGGTTCCAGGGGCCTACGTCGAGGTCCGAAATCCAGGCACCAATTTCGTACGGGCGCTGACCACGGGCGCCGATGGCCGCTTCGTCGCCCTTCAACTCCCGCCGGGCCCCTATCGAGTGACCGTCAGCCTGTCGGGGTTTGCCACGCACGTGCAGGACGGTATCAACCTCACCGTGGGGCAATCGATCACCATCAACCCCGTGTTGAAGGTGTCGGGCACCGCGGAGACCGTGACGGTGACCGGCACTGCGTTCGTCGACGTGACCCGCACGGAAGTCAGCAATACGCTCGACGAGACGACGATCAGCTCGACGCCGATCCTTGGCCGCAAGTTCGAGGACCTGCTCACCCTCACGCCCGGCGTGAGCGTCGTTCAAGGACCGGACGGCGACGAGATCACCTTCAATGGTCAACGCGGCATGTACAACAACGTCAGCCTCGACGGCGGCGACTACAACAACGGATTCTTCGGTGAGCAGCTCGGCGGACAGCGCGCGGCGATCGACATCACGCTGGATGCGGTGAAGGAGTTCCAGGTGGTGGCGAGCGGCGCCAACGCCGAATTCGGCCGCACCGCCGGCGGCGTCGTCAACGTCATCACCAAGTCGGGCACCAACGAGCTGCACGGCAGCCTCTTTCACTTTCAGCGCCTCGAGGGGCTGACGGCGGACGCCTCGGACGGCACGCCGCCAACCGACTTTCATCGCGAACAGTTCGGCGGCACGTTGGGCGGCCCCATCAAGCGCGACCGCGTGTTCTTCTTCGGCGCGATCGAGCACGTCAACGAGAACCTGCAGCGTGCCAATCTCAGCCAGCCGATGGGGACCTGCCCGACCCAGGCGCCGGTCATCACCAACCCCGCTGATGAGGCCCTGATCAACGGCAGCACCGAATGCCAGCGCCTCGCGTTGCTGAACTTCTTTCGCAGCACGCGGGGCCAGGAGGAAGGCAATCCGATCGATCACACCATCGACAACACCGCGATCCTCGGCAAGCTCGATGTGACGATCAACGCGGCGAACAGGTTCAGCGCGTCCTACAACTTCGACCACTCTGAGAACATCAACCAGACGTTCGACGTGCCGACCTACGGCAGTTCAGCCAATGGCATTGAAGGCCCGTCCAAGATCAACGTCACCAACTTCAATCTGTTCTCGACCCTGTCGCCGACAACACTGAACGAATTCCACGTGACCTACGCGCGGGAATTGCGGCCCCGGAACGCGATCGAATCCAACATCCCAGCCGACACCGGCATGGGGGATCCGGCGTTTCGTTTCGGCAACCCGTTCTTCCTCGAGCCCAACGTCGACGAATTGCTCTGGCGCCTGCAAATCAAGAACAACATCTCAATGGTGAAGGGACGCCACACCTTCAAGGTCGGCGGCGAGTGGCTCCACACGCTCAACGATCAGGTGTTCCGAGGCTTCTTCACCGGCCGCTACCTGTTCGGCAGCGTCAGCGGGTTCCTGCGGTATGCGTCACCCGCCGCGGCCGGAGGATTTGGCCCGAACGCGGTGGCGTGTTCGAACGGAAGTTGGGTGACGGTGCCGACGCAGTGTCCCGCGGGCAGCACCCTGTCGGGAACGCCGCTGCTCCTGTTCATCCAGGAGTCCGGAACCGGCTTTCCGAATGTCGATCCGCCCGGAAAGTCGGTGCTCGCCAACGAAGACCTCTCGTTGTTCGCGCAAGACCAATGGCAGATCCGTCCGAACGTGACGCTCAACTACGGCATTCGCTGGGACGCGCAGTTGATGGCCGAGACCGTTGATCCGGCGACGACGGCATACGCGCAGTTCCTGACCGACCCGGACTTTCTGTCGGACGGGACGATCCCGAATCAGGTTGCGCAGTTCCAGCCGCGCATCGGTGTGGCGTGGGACGTCAATGGGAATGGTCGAACCGTCGTGCGTGGCAACTTCGGCCTGTACTACGGTCGCAACAACATGCTGAGCCAGGCCGGATCCGTGACCGCCAATGGGCTTCAGAACCAGGGGACCGTGCGTGGGCTCGTGACCGGATTGGTGCCCGGTGTGCTCCCCATGCCGACCTGGCCTGGGGTGGTCGCGCTTCCCCCGCTCCCGGTGGGCGAGTTCCCCTTGTTCACCGGTGTGCGCACCACGGCGTCCGACTTCAAGAATCCGCGAATCACGACCATGAACTTCGCCTTCGAGCAGGAGTTGGCGCCCGATGTGTCGGCATACGTCGACTTTACGTATTCGCGAGGCGACAACCTGAGCCAGTTTCTCAACATCAATACGGCGGGGCGCGGTGCGCCGTTCAGCCCGCAGCTGGGCGATGTGTTCGTGCACACGAGCAAGGCCTGGTCGCGCTACAGCGGCGCGACGTTCGCGATTCGCAAGCGTTTCTCGGATGGCTACCAGCTCGAAGCCAATTACGTGCTGTCGGTGGACAAGGACACCGACTCGAGCGAGCGTGACCCGTTTACCGATCGCAGCTTCGACGTGCCGTTGACCGAGCTCGATCGGCTCTACGCATACTCCGACCGCGACATCCGGCACAAGTTCAACTTGTTCAGCTACGCCAACCTCCCCGCCGGGATCGTCGGCAACGTTCGCGTCCAGGCGCGCGGCGCGCAGCCGATCACGCCGGCGCCCGGCTCGGCGGAGACGCGGAACAGCGAGCGAAAAGACAATGCGTTCTTCACGTTCGATTGGCGGATCTCGCGGGCGTTCAGGTTCGGCGACCGCTACGAGCTGGTTCCGACCCTCGAGATGTTCAACACCTTCAACAACGAGAACAACATCAACCCGCTGGTGACGCCGGCGCTCTTCAACTTCGACGGGTTCCTGCGCCTCGGCGTGGGCGATCCTCGCCAGGTGCAACTCGCGGTGAAGTTCCTGTTCTGATCAGCGCGCCTCGATCAACCGTATGGAGT
>JALDXK010000099.1:0-13748 GCA_032155105.1 Acidobacteriota bacterium | reverse complement strand
GTCAGGCGGGGACTGCGCGGATTGCTCGAGGCCGCCGGTATCACCGTGGTCGCGGAGGCGGCCGACGGACTCGAGGCGGTGAAACTCTGCGAGGAGCAGCATCCGGACCTGCTGATCCTGGACATTGCCATGCCGAAGCTGAGCGGCATCGAGGTGGCCGCGCGCGCACAGAAAATGGATCGCGCGCCTGGCGTCATCATCCTGAGCGTGCATGGCGACGAGTCCTACATCATGCGCGCGTTGGCTGCTGGCGCCCGCGCCTACCTCCTCAAGAGCGCCACCGACGAAGATCTTCTTCCTGCGGTTCGCGCGGTGGCGTCGGGAAAGCCGTATTTCAGTCCAGCCGTCGCCGCAGTGCTCGTTGAAGATTACGTTCGTCAGCTGCAGCAGCGAGGGCTGACCGATTCGTACCACCTGTTGACCGATCGCGAGAAGGAGGTGCTGCAACTCCTGGCGGAGGGACGCTCCAACAAAGAGGTCGCGACGCTGCTCTCATTGGGCCTGTCGACGGTTGAAACGCATCGCGCCAATCTGATGCAGAAGCTCAGTCTGCACAACACCGCCGAGATCGTGCTCTACGCCGTCAGAAAGGGACTGATTGTGTAGCCGGGCCGCGTGCTCACGTCCGTCGTTTCGTAGCCTCGTAGCGTGCCTGGTTTTCCGCGTTCGCCGGATATAACCCAGGCAACGCCGCCCCGCCTTTGATCTCCTCCATGATCCAGCCTTCGAGACGTTCCTGCTCGACGGCCAGCGCGGTTACTTCCTCGACGAGCGCAGCAGGTATCACGACGGCACCGTCGCCGTCTGCCACGATCACATCGTCCGGAAAGACGGCCACGCCGCCACAACCCACGGGGCGCTGCCAATCAACGAAGGTCAGCCCGGCCACCGACGGCGGCGCCGCGGTGCCATTCGCCCACACCGGCAACCCGGTGGACAGCACCCCCGCGAGATCGCGCACGGCACCATCGCTGACGAGCGCCGCGACTCCTCGCTTGGCCATGCGGGCGCACAGGATGTCGCCCCAGAACCCGGCGTCCTTGACGCCGTTGGCGTCCACCACCGCCACGCACCCGGCCGGCATCTGCTCGATCGCGGCGCGGGTCGACGTGGGCGAGGTCCACGAGGCGGGCGTCGCCAAGTCTTCGCGCGCGGGAATGAACCGTACCGTGAACGCGCGTCCGGCGATGCGGGGCTGACCGCTGGTGAGGGGAAACGCTCCGCGAATCCAGACATTGCGCAGGCCCTTCTTCAGCAGGATCGTTGTGAGGGTGGCCGTGGTAACACTCGCCAGGGCCGTGAGGGCCGAGGCGTCGTTGGCGGAAGACATCCAGGTACTCCTTCAGCTAAGGATACTTGGGCCGCGCGATGGCGCCCAGTTGGCTCGCGGCGTCGCGATCGGCCCACCAGGTCACCAGCCCTTCTGATTGCCGGAGACCCGCCGCCGGATAGGTATCTGGATCGGACGCATCGCTCAATGCATGTCTCAAGGCGTTCGCCTTGGTCGCGCCTGCCACGAGAACGAAGATGGTGGCCGAACGCGTGAGCGCCGGCAGCGTCAGCGTGAGACGCAACCGAGGGGTGGCGTCCGACTCGACGCTCATCACCCAGCGCGCGCGCTCTTTCAGCGCGGGCGATCCGGGGAAGAGAGATGCCGTGTGTGCGTCCGCGCCCACGCCAAGGAGGTTCAGGTCGAAACGCGGCCCTTCTGCGCCGAAGTGCTCCTCGAGCATCCGGTCATAGTCATGGGCAGCCAGTTCCGGCGACGGAAGATGTGTCGGCATCGGGTGAATGTTCGCCTCGGGGCAGGGAACATGATTCAGTAACGTTTCACGCGCCATCCGGTAATTGCTGTCAGGATGGTCGGCCGGCACGTAACGCTCATCGCCCCAGAACACGTGGACGTTCTCCCAGGAAACCTGATCGCGGAATCTCGACCCCAGCAACCGGTAGAGTTCCCGCGGCGTGTCACCGCCCGAAAGCGCAAGCGAGCATGTCCCCGTCTCGCTGACGGCATCGTCAATCACCCGCACCATCGCGGCGGCCGTGAGCGAACTGAGCTCGTGAAGATCCGTGGCGATGCGCAGGTCGATCATGGTGGGTGAGACGTGTCATCCGGCGGGACGGGCGCCTGCCAGTCGCAGTCCTCGGCCGCGATCCGATCGGCCTCCGCGGGCCCCCAACTGCCGCACGCGTACTCGCAGGGCGAGGTCTTCGTGTGGAGGATCGGTTCGACGATGCGCCATGCGGCTTCGACGCCGGCGAAACTGCCAAAGAGCGTGTGATCGCCCTCGAGCGCGTCGCCCAGCAGCCGATCGTAGGGCGTGACCACGTTGGCGTCGTCCCGGGCCTCGACGAGACTGACGTCCTCACCGACCATCGGCTCACCCGGCACCTTGGCGCGCGCCCATAATGCGAGCGCCACGTCCGGGCTCAGGCGGAAGTGGAACTCATTGCGCGCCTGGGAATCGAGGTCGAAGAGCGGATGGGCCGGCGGCTTCAAGCGGACGCGCACTTCGGTGACCGTGGCCGCCATGCACTTGCCGGCGCGGATGAAGAACGGCACCCCGCGCCACCGTGCATTGTCGACGTGAAAGCGCGCCGCCACATAGGTCTCGACGCGCGAGTCTCGGGCCACGCTCTCCTCCGATCGATAGCCACGATACTGTCCGCGCACGACGTTGGCCTCGGTGAGCGAACGGATCGACTCGAGCACGGTGACCTTTGCGGCATCGGTAGCATCACCGCCGGCGTCAGCCGGCCGCTCCATGGCAATCAGCGCGAGGATCTGCAGCAGGTGGTTCTGCAGCACGTCGCGGATCGCCCCGGTCTCCTCGTAGAACTTGCCGCGGCTGCCCACGCCGAACGATTCGGCCATCGTGATCTGCACGCGGTCAACGTACTCACGGTTCCAGACGGGTTCGAGAAACGTATTGGCAAACCGGAAGTAGAGGAGGTTCTGGACGGGCTCCTTGCCGAGAAAGTGGTCGATGCGGAAAATGGCCCGCTCTGGAAACGAGCGGCGCACGGCCTCATTGAGCGCCTGAGCCGACGCGAGGTCTCGCCCGAACGGCTTCTCGACCACCACACGGGCGTTCGCCGTGCACCCGACTGCGTCGAGGCCTTCCACCACCGCGCTGAACATGCCGGGCGGGATGGCCAGATAGAACAGCGGGCGCGTCGATGACCCGAGGGCGCGGCGCAATGCCGCGAACGATTCCGCCTCACTGTAGTCGCCGGCTACGTAGCTGAGACGCGACGCCAGCCGATCGAAGATCGCCGGGTCAACCTCCATGCGGGCGGCGATGCTCTCGCGGGCGCGTGCGTGCAGTTGCTCAGTGGTCAACGGATTCCGCGCCACGCCGATCACCGGGATGTTCAGCTGACCACGCCTGGCCATGGCGTAGAGGGCCGGGAAAATCTGCTTGTAGGCGAGGTCCCCGGTGGCGCCGAACAGGACCAGCGCGTCCGAGGGTGGCTCAGTCATCCTGCTTCCCCTGGGCAGGACGCTCACGATGGCCGCCGAACTGATAGCGCATCGCCGACAACAGCCGGCCGGCCCAGTTGTCTTCGCCGCGCGAGCTGTATCGCTGAAAGAGCGCTGCCGTCAGCACCGGCGCCGGTGTCGCGCTGTCGATCGCCGCCTGCGCTGTCCAGCGTCCTTCACCGGAGTCCGAGACCTGTTCGGAAAATTCGCGCAATGCCGGGTCCGCGGCCAACGCCCGCGCCGTCAGATCGAGCAGCCACGAGCTGATGACGCTGCCGTGGCGCCACACTTCCGCGATCTCGGCCAGCGCGAAATCGTACTGAAAGTGTTCAGGGTGGCGGAGCGGCACCGTGCCGGCGCCGGACGACTCGCGCGCGCCGGCGTTGGCGTGCGCGAGGAGGTTGAAGCCCTCGGCGTACGCGGCCATCAGCGCATACTCGATTCCGTTGTGCACCATCTTGACGAAGTGCCCGGCGCCATGCGGGCCACAGTACAGATAGCCTTGAGGGGCCGTCGCCGCAGGCGTCCGGTCGCCAGTGGGGAACGATGCTGCATCTCCACCCGGAGCGAGTGTCTTGAAGATCGCGTCGAGTTGCCTGACGGTAGCCGCGTCGCCACCGAGCATCAGGCAGTAGCCGCGCTCGAGACCCCAGATGCCGCCGCTGACCCCCGCATCGACGTAACGAATGCCCCGGGCGCTCAGCGTCCGGCCGCGACGAATATCGTCGATGTAGTTCGAGTTGCCGCCGTCGATGACGACGTCACCGGCAGCCAGCAGCGGGGACAGGTCTTGGAGCGCGCCGTCGACCACGTGCGCAGGCACCATCAACCAGACGATGCGTGGCGTGCGCAGGCGGGCGACGAAGTCCGCGAGCGACTGCGACGCCTCGGCGCCATGTGTGGCGAGCGCTGCCATGGCGTCCGGATGGGAGTCGAAGACCACGCACTCGTGTCCGCCGCGGAGCAACCGCTGCACCATGTTGCCGCCCATGCGGCCCAGCCCGATCATCCCAACCTGCATACATGCCTCTCTGACTCTCCAGCCCGTTCGGTCGCTACACGGATGAGTCGTCGCGATGCGTCAGCCATTCTGGCATCTCGAGATGCCGGTGAATGGCCAGCGCGCGCAGTCCGAAGATGATGGCGAATCCGGCCACGCTGGGATAGGGCACACCAGGAAACGCTTCCCGAAGCACGACGAAAACGATGCACCCCAACAGGATTGGCGTTGCGTAAATGTCGCGCGACATCAGCAGCGTCGGCCGGCCCGCCAGCACATCCCGAATCACACCGCCGCCGATGCCGGTGAGGACACCCATGATCACGGCGACCGGTCCGATCAGGTCCCGGCCGAGCACCTTGTCTGCGGCGGTCATGGCGAACAGCGCCGCGCCGAGCGCATCGAGATACAGCAGCCCGCGATAGGTGGTACGAAATCTCGAGCCAACCAGGAACGCCGCCAGCGCACCGAGCGCCGCGGCCCACACGTAGTTGAAGTCCTCGAGCCAGAAGGGCGGCGCGTCGATGATCACGTCGCGAATCGTGCCGCCGCCAATGGCGGTGACCATCCCGAGCACGAGCGCGCCGAAGATGTCGAGCCCGCGGCGGGTCACGGCGAGCACGCCGGTGACGGCAAACACCGCGGTCCCGATCATCTCGAAGTAGTAAAAGCGCACAGGGGCATGATAATCGAGCGATGAAGCTGGAGACGTTGCAGCGGAACACGTTCCGGTACTTTTGGGAGGAAACCAATCCCGGCAATGGCCTGCTCCCCGACAACACGGCCGGCGACGATTTTCCTGCGAGCATCGCGGGCGTTGGCTTCGCGCTTGCCACCTATCCGATCGCCGTTGAACGGCAATTCGTGTCTCGCCGCGACGCGGTGACGCGCGCGCTCACGACGCTGCGGTTTTTCTGGAACGCACCGCAGGGAACCGCGGCCGACGCGACCGGCCATCGCGGTTTCTTCTACCACTTCCTCGACGTGCAGACCGGCCGCCGGGCGTGGCGCTGCGAGCTGTCGACCATCGATACCACCATCCTCATCGCCGGTGCGTTGACGGCGGCCGCCTACCTCGATCGTGCCGACGCTCGCGAGCGCGAGATTCGGCTGCTGGCTGACGCACTGTATCGGCGCGTCGATTGGCGATGGGCGCTGAACGGACGGGCGACGGTGTGCCATGGCTGGAAGCCTGAATCGGGTTTCTCGCGGTATTTCTGGGAGGGCTATAACGAAGCGCTGGTGCTGTACGTGCTGGCGCTGGGTTCGCCGACCTTTCCGATCCCGGAGAGCAGCTATCGCGCGTGGACGTCCACATATCGATGGAGAAAGCTCTACGGCTACGAGTTCCTGTTTGGCGCGCCGCTCTTCATGCATCAACTGTCGCATGTGTGGATCGACTTCCGCGGCATCCAGGACGCCTTCATGCGCGGCAAGGGCATGGACTATTTCGAGAACAGCCGGCGTGCGACCTATGTCAACCAACAGTACGCGGTACGCAATCCGAAACACTTCCGCGGGTATGGCGACGAGGCTTGGGGCATTACGGCCAGCAACGGGCCTGGACCCACGACGCGGGTCGTGGCCGGCGTGCGACGACGCTTCCGGGGGTATGTCGCGCGCGGTGTGCCGCACGGCCCGGACGACGGCACGCTGGCGCCATGGGCGGTCGCCGCGTCGTTGCCCTTTGCTCCCGAGATCGTGCTACCAACGCTGGCGCACTGTGCGAAGACGTATCCGCACATGGAAAACGAATACGGTCTCGTCTGCAGTTTCAATCCAACGTTCCCGGTTCGCGGATCGAACGGCACGGGATGGATGTCTAAGGACCACTTCGCGCTCGATCAAGGCCCGGTGATCATGATGATCGAAAACCACCGCTCGGGATTGATCTGGAGCTTGATGAAGGACTGTCCGTATGTGATTCGCGGTTTGCGGCGGGCGAAGTTTACCGGCGGTTGGCTGGCGGCCGGCAGCACCAGACGTCGAGTAAAGCCGACTGAGCGATAAACGGCCCCCAGCAGGCTCAGTCGAAGAATCGGCCCAAAAGGCCGCCCATCCTGCTGATGGCTCAACGCTTGCTGTAGCAGTTCGTATGGCCCTGGTGGTTCATCAGTTCCCGACGACATGTCCGCGGTGTAAAGCCGTGACCGGGATGCCGTACGTGGCGACAACGTTGCCCGAAGGTGCGACGGGCGTAGGCCTGCGTTGTGCGCAATGCGGCCACAACTGGCAACTCACCATGGAAGGCGATCAGTTAGGGATAGGGCGGAAAGCGGATCGCCGCCGCAGCGGTGGCCCGAGCGAGTAGGAATCAGTCTCTTTCTTCAGGAAGCTTTTCGTCCGGCGGCGTGTACGGTTTCTCCGGGGCGTTCTCGGCATCCTCGATCGCGGCCGGAATGATTGGTGATCGTCCGGGGCCGGCAGGAATCTCCGGTCCGCGCACCTGTTGGTCGGGCAGGTTATCTTTCCGGAACGGCGCGTCCTCTTTGAGCCCAATCTCGAGCTTATCCTTCCACGTCATGAGAATCCTCCTCGTGACCTACTTGCACGATGCGCGCCAACTGTCGACATGCGGCCCGGCCATTTGAGCCGTCAGCGAGCCGAAAGCAGAACGGCCCCCGGCGGCCGTTCACTGCTGCAGAAATTCTTTGACGGGCGTGAACTACTTCTTGCGGCGGATGTAGGTCACGTGCGTGACGCCGGTGATCTTGCCATCCTTGTCCATGCGGATGTACTCGTTGTTGATCTTGCTGTTGTCCTCAGACAATGTGTTGATCACCACCTGGTAGACCACGCCGTTCCGCTTGTTGTAGATGCGGGTGCTCTTCGCGTCGATCACCTCGACGGCCGTCTCGGAGTTCTCCTGGTTGGTGACGGGCTGAAACTTGCCGTCGAAGAACGTCACGTAACTCCACGCCGCCTCGGGCTTCCGCGGATCGCTCACGGTGATCTTCATGCCGCCCTTGCCGTGGGCCTCGTAGGTCATGACGTTGTTGGGATTGGTCGAGTTGTCCCAGACCCCGTATCGCGTCTCGCCCTGGGCCCAGCTCGGGCTGGCGGTGACGATCGCGGCGGTGACAACGGCAGTGCACACAAGCAGACTTCTCATCGATTGATCCCCTTTTGAACCTGGCGCTTCGGAAAACAGACGCCCAGCATACCGAACGCGGCGAGCCGCAGCAACGTCCCGGTTCGCAACTGGCCAAATAATCGGCGCCCAATCGGGGTGGCGCGCTCGAAGAGCTGCGCTCGTACGAGGCGCTGGTATCAAGCGAACTCGTTGCCGTCGAAAGTTGCCGGACCATCGACCGCGGTCACGTCAGCTGACGTAGCGACGCTCGTCCTCCCTCGGCTCGGCGCCGGTTACGGCGACGATCAGTGTTTCCAGTCTCCGGAAGAAGCCGAGCGCTTCCAGCGGGCGATTCCACCAGCCCGTGGTGATGCAGTAGTGCCGGTCGAACGCGCCGGCGTGATGCGCCGCATGCGCGTCGTGGCCGAGCAGCAGCCCGCATCGTTGGAGGCGGCAAACCGCGGCAGGAGGATCGGGCATGTGCGCCCACTGGTGAATCTGGTTGGTCCACATGCCGACCGCGCACCAGCCGAATCCTGCGATCAGTACCATCGGCGCCCATGGCCGATCGATCGGCAGCACGAGCAGGGCGGCGAGCGCCGGCAGCGCGAGGAACGCGACGTCGCCGTTGGCGTCGATGAAGCTGCGCCGCAGGAAGTCATCAGGATCAATGTGGTGGAGGCGAAACGGCTTCAGCAATCGCCGCCCAATCACGGGCAGGTCGTCGTCTCCCCACGTGTCGGCGCCCCAGTGCACGACCCCGGAGGCCAGGTCGGCGAGCGCCACGCCGGCGACAAACGCGAGCGGCATCCACCACGCGAACGGCACGCTGGCCGCGAGGCGAGCGGCCACCAGCGTCAGCAACGCGATTGCGGCGGCGATCGACACGATCGAGAACAGCCGCTGTGCGCGGCTCATGTCGTAATGGCGGATTTTCGCTCGCACTGCAGAGCACTTTGCACGTGCGGACGCATCCTGGTCAAGACCCGCCGCGTCGAGTGCGATTGAAGGCGAACAGTTGATGGTCCGGCGAGACGATGCCGCGCCACTGTTCGAGCAGGATGCGGGCCGCGAGGGCCGCGAAGGTCATGCCGTTGCCGCCGTAGCCGAGCGCAAAGGCATGGAGCGGGTAGCGGCGATGCGGTCCGATGTAGGGGAGGCCGTCCGGCGTCACCGCGAACAAGCCATCCCAGGCGCGCGCGATGCGGACCTCCGATAGCGCAGGGAAGACGTGTTCGAAGTACTCGCGCAGCTCGCGCGTCGCGGCGGCGAACTGTCGTGCATGCGACGCGCCAGGCCTGACCGGCCGATCCTCGCCGCCCATCATCAACCGGCCGTCGTCGGTCCACCGCACGTAGTGGTACGGCCGCGCGGTATCCCACAACAACACGTCGTCGAGTCCGAGCTGGTGGCGATGCGGCCGGCCGATCCGATCGCTCGCGAGCACGTAGGTGTGCCGCATCCTGAAGCGGCCGACGAGCGGGCGGAAGTATTTCGTGGCGTATCCGGTGGCAATCACGACGTGCCGCGCGTCGATCGTGCCGCCGTTGCAGGACAGCCGCACGCGCTCACCGTGGCGGCGAATGCGAGCGACGTCCGAGCGCTCGAACACGTGCGCGCCCATCTTCACGGCCGCCGTCAGCAGTCCGCGGCACGCGAGTACGGGATTGAGCCGCGCGTTGCCGCTGGTGCGAATCGCGCCCGCGCCGTGGATGCCGGTGTGGCGCTCGAGTGCCGCCGGGCCGAGCCACTCGCCGTCGAACCTCGCGTCGTGGCGGCGGCGCAGTTCGCGCTCGAGTTCACGCGCCCTGTCGTCATCGAGGGTGTAGTAGATCGAGTCGCGCCGGTGAACGCTGCATCGGATCTTCAACCGCCGAATCGTGTCGAGAAACTGCCGCGTAGTGTCGTGGCTGATCCGCCAGATGCGGGCCGCACGCGACGCGCCGTACATGCGGGAGAGCGGCGCGAGGGCGTAGTCGGGCTCCTGGAGCAGCAGCGCGGTGCTGGCCGCCGTGCTGCCGAGACCTGCACGCCGCGCTTCGACCACGGTGACGTCGACGCCGGCTTCGGCAAACGTGGCGGCTACCATTGCGCCGGTCATGCCGCCGCCGACGATGGCGACGTCGGCGTCGTGACGTCCGCGCAGGGCGGCGTAGGTCGTGGGCGAGTGTTTTCGATCGAGCCACACCGGTCGGCCGTGGCGAAGTGCAGGCTGCCTCATGCGCTCGGGGCAGATGCACACGCCTTGCCAGCGAGGCTGCGGATCTCTAGGAAGGTGAGTCGGCGAGGCGGCCGTCGAAGAGATGGATATGGCGCTGCACCTGCTGCTCCCAGCGCGGATCGTGCGTGACTACGCACACCGTGGCGCCGCCGGCGTGCAGCTCGTTGAACATGTGCATCAGCGCCTCGCCGGCCTTCGAGTCGAGGTTGCCGGTCGGCTCGTCGGCAAGGAGGATCGCGGGCCGTCCGGTGATGGCGCGCGCCACCGCGACGAGCTGCTGCTGTCCGCCCGAGAGGTTGCCGGGCCGGTGTTTCGCGCGCGCCGTGAGGCCCACGCGCTCGAGCGCCGCGTCGACGCGCGTCCGACGCTCGGCGGCCGGAATGCCGCGGATCGACAGCGGGTACTCGACGTTCTCGTACACCGTCATGTCGCCGATCAGGTTGAAGCTCTGGAAGACGAGCCCGACATCGAGGTTGCGCACCTTGGATCGCTCGGTCGCGGAGAGGCGATCGGTGGGGCGGCCGTTCAGCCAGTAGCGGCCCGAGGTCGGAGTGTCGAGGAGGCCGATCATCGACAGGAACGTGGATTTGCCGCATCCCGACGGCCCCGACACCGCCACGTACTCGCCGCGGTGGATATCGACGCTGACGTCATCGAGGGCGCGCGTTTCCTCGTCGGTATTCGCCTCGAACACCTTGCTGATGTGCTCGAGGCGGATGACCGGCATGTTGGGATCCGGAGGGGTGTCGACCTTCGCGGAGGACGGATCGCGGCGCCACCAGGACATATGACGGTATTAGACGGATAGTTGGCAGTTGAAAGTTGACAGTTGCCAGTTGAGTTGGCAGTTTGCCAGTTGCCAGTTAGTCTTCCTTCCAAGGATTGTTCGCAAAAACCGCCACTTCCGGCCACAAGACGTTGCGGGGCATGTCGAGGCCCGCGAAGATCGTCGCCGCGATATCGCGCGCGAAGAGTTTGTTGGGGTTGTTGCGGCCCGTGCGGCCCATCCAGTTGGTCTGCACCTCGGATGGCAGGATGCACATGACACGGATGCCGTGCGGGCGCAGTTCTGCCTGCCAGCACTGGCTGATGCCGCGCACCGCCCACTTGCTGCCTGCATAGACCGTGGCGCCCTTCGCGCCCTTGGTGCCGGAGGTCGACGCGATGTTGACGATGTCGCCGCTGGCTTGCGCGATCATCAATGGCGCGACACGGTTGGTAAGATCGACCATGCCGAAGACGTTCGTGCCGAACAGCGCGCGCATCCGATCCATGTCGATCGCGCCGATCTCCGCTGGATACCCGACGCCGGCGTTGTTGATCAGCACGTCGATGCCGCCCATCCACGTGACGCAATGATCGACGACGCGCGCGTTGTCGGCGTCAACCGCCACATCGGCAGCGACGCCGATGGCGCCGGTGTCGCGCGCCACGGTGTCGATCTGCGTTTGATTGCGGCCGGTGAAGACAACCTGGTGGCCGCCACGACGCGCGTGCGCCACGAGTGCGGCGCCAATGCCCTGGCTGCCTCCGGTCACGAGAAATCGACGTGTGCTCATCGCCGCTATGTTACTCGCGCACCAACTGGTAACTGGAAACTGAACTCGCCAACCGCCAACTCAACTGGCAACCGTCAAACGTCAACTGGCAACTGTCCTGCATTTCCGCCAGTGGGAGGTCGACGTGAGTAAACGAAGTCTTATTTGTCTGGCAGCGGTGGCCAACTTTGCCATCGCGGCGACTGCCTGCTCATCGGCCCGCGGCGACGAGCCCGAGGGCAACGGCAGCGCCAAAGGCTCAGGTGACGAGGTGACGATTGCCGGCTGCCTCAGCGGCAGTGATGGCAATTTCGTGCTGACCGCGGCACCGGACGCGGCCGTGGCGGCCACCGAGCGAGCGTTCGCGGATGAGCGCGAGACCCATACCTACGTGCTGAGCGGCGGCACCAATCTCCAGCAGCATCTCGGTAAGCGCGTCGAAGTGGTCGGCACCCTCGAGGGACGCGAGCGCGAGCTGGATCACGACGCCAAGAGCAAAACCACCGCGCCGCCAACCGGCGGCGACACGCCGACGGTCGCCACCAAGGAGGAGATCGAGGTTGAAGTGCGCGGCCTCAACGTCCGCGAGGTGCGGTCGGTTTCCGGCACGTGCACGCTGACACCGTAACGAGAAGACAGAAGAGTACGGGCCACACGCAGGGAGGAGGCGTCCGTATAATCTCGGGGTGCCTCCGCTGCAGTTCCGCCGCCGCTCGCTCGAGTGGATCGGCACCGCTGTCGTTGTGGCAGCGGCCCTGCGGTACTGGCTCTGGTACTTCAATCGCAGTACCAACCTGCTCGACGAAGGCTCCACAGCCGCGCAGGCGCTTCGCATCCTGAACGGCGACCTGATCTATCGCGACTTCTTCACGGTGGTGACGCCGGGGTCGTACTTTACCGTGGCCGGACTGTTCGGGCTGTTCGGCGAACAGCTGATGGTGCTGCGGTGGGCCGCGCTCGTCTGCGGACTCGCGATTCTCCTGGCAACGCTTGCGATCGGCCGGCGCGTCGCATCGTGGCCGTTTGCGGCCGCCGCCGCGCTGATGACCTCGGTGTGGGGCTGGTTTCTCATCACGCCGAACTTCTACTCGCTCCAGGCCGCCCTGTGCGCGCTGCTTGCGTTGCTCTGCCTCCTCCGTGGTGCGGACCGCCCACGCCAGAGATGGATCGTGCTGGCCGGCGTGATGGCCGGGCTCACCGCGCTCGTCAAGCAGAATGTTGGCGCCTATGTCGCGGCCGGGTTGCTGTTGTCGATCTGGCTCTCGCGCGTCTTCGATCCCTCGCACGATCTTCGCGGCCTCGCGCGCCGCAGCGCGCTGTTCATCGCTGGCATTGCTATCCCCGTAATCCCGACGCTGCTCTATCTCGTTGCCGCCGGTGCAGGACCGTACCTCTACGAGAGCTGGGTCTACTACCCACTGATGAAGTACCCGGATCGGTTCGCCCTGCCATTTCCCGCTTTCTATCCGGTGCTGCCCGAGCACGGCGTCATGACACTCCGCGATGCGCTCGCGGCTCTCGTCAGCGGCCGCGTGCCCGAGCCGGCCGTGTTCGACATCTGGGTGAAGTTCGTCCTCTATCTACCGGTGCTGGTGTACCCGCTGACGCTCGTGGCGCTGATCTGGCTCGCGTATCGGTGGCATCGCCGCGGCGATGTGGACGCGGCACGTGAAGGCCAGGCGCTGCTGGCGATTGGAGTGACCGGCGCGCTGTTACTGCTGCAAACCTGGCCGCGAGCGGACCTGACGCACCTGCTGTTTGGAATCCAGCCCACGTTCGTCCTGTTCGGGTACCTCACGTTCGCTGCGTGGCGCGCGCTGCACCCGCCTTCGCCTCGGCTTCGGCGGGCAAGCCGGGTTCCGGGGCCGCGCGTGCTGATCAGCGCCGTGTTGCTGCTCGTCGCCCTGGCGCCGCACGCGCTGCTGTTGTGGACCGGTTACCAGCGCACGGATTGGGAGTACGCCAACTACGTAGCCCACTTGCGCAGCGATCGCGCGCGCGGCATCACCGCCGTGCCGATCGAGGCGCAACGGATCGATGCGGTCACCCGATACGTGGCGGAGCACACCTCGCCCGATGAGCCGATTTTCGTGGTGCCCTGGGCCGCTGGGTTCTACTTTCTCGCCGATCGTCCCAACGCCACGCGCACCGACTTCCTGCTGTTCGAAGACCCGGAGCTGTACCCGTGCCTGCTCGCAAGGCTGGAACAGAACCCGCCCAAGTACGTGATCTATGGGTACACCTGGGACGTCGATGAGCAGCGCTTCCGCGATTACGCCGCGCCGATCGATCGCTACATCCGCTCGCGCTATGCGATCGAAAGCGGCGTCGACGGGTATGAGATCTGGCGCCGCATCGAGGGGGCGAGCACGGTGGGCGAGCGGTGGCCGGGCGCGCGTGGGCGCGGGTGGTGCAGTACGCCGTGTGAC
>JALDXK010000098.1:0-13773 GCA_032155105.1 Acidobacteriota bacterium | reverse complement strand
GAGATGGCGCGGGTCGCGCGCGACCACGGTCCACGTGTGAACGCCGTCGGCTTCGGGTTCCGTGGGCCACGACAATTCGTACGGCGCCTCGACATCCTCGACGCCCGACGCCGCGCCGTTCTTCTGGAACGTCACCCCGACCACACCGATGTCGTCGGAGGCGTTGGCACTGATGGTGACGGTGCCGCTGACAATCGCGCCGGGCGAGGGGCCAGTCAGCGCGATCGTCGGCTCCTCGAAGTCGTTCGACACCGTGACGCTGGTGGTGCTCGAGGTGAGGTTGCCGGCCGCGTCGCGCGCGATCGCCGTCACGACGTGGCTGCCGTTCGACGCCGAGGTCGAGGGCCACCACATCTCGTACGGAGCAGCGGTATCTTCAGCGCCGAAAGGACTGCCGTCGAGAAGGAACTTGACGCCGGCCACAGAGACGTTGTCGGAGGCCGATGCTGAGATCACGACCTCACCGGACACGACCGTCCCGCCCGCCGGCGTGACCAGGCTCGCCGACGGCGCAATAACGTCGGGCAACGTCCTCACGGCCTCCAGCAGGTTCAACCGTCCCTTGCCCATGCCGGCTGGCATCGCGACGGCTTTCGCGAACTGCTCGTTGGCCTTCTGGAAGTTCAGCGACGGATCGACCTGCAGCAGCAACGCCGCGGCGCCGGCGACGATCGGCGTACTGAACGACGTGCCCCACGTGCCCGCGTAGCCGCCGCCGGGATAGGTGGTGATGATGCCTTCGCCGGGTGCGGCCAGGCTCACGAGCGCATCGCCGTAATTGCTGAACGAGCTGCGCACCGGCGGCGTCGCCGAGTTCGACGAGGCCACGCCGATGACGTTGCGGAAGCCGCCGGGATACACGACCACTTCCCGTCCGAGGTTGCCGACCGACGCCACGCAGACCACGCCGCGATCGGTCGCGTAGTTGATCGCCCGCGCAATTTCCGGCGACAGCGTCGTGGCGCTGAAGCTCATGTTGATCACGCGCGCGCCGTGGTCGACCGCGTAGTAGATCGCGCGCACGATGTCGAAGGTGCGCGACGTGCCATCAGACCTGAACGCTTTCAGCGGCATGATGCGCGCGGTCGGGGCAACCAGGTGCACGATGCCCGCCACCATGGTGCCGTGGCCGAACGCCGCCGGCAGCTGCTGCGGATCGAGCGTCGACGCCGTACTCAGCAGCGCCACGGTCGAGGGGTTCAACGGTACCGGCGCCAGCTGCGAGTCGAGGATCTCAACGGTGGAGTGATCGAGAATTTCAACAGTCGAGTGATCGAGGTCCTGCCATTCCGACGCGGGGCCGGGCGCATCGTTCACGAAGTCGTAGCCGGGGACGAGCACGCCCTGTAGCAGGGGATGCGTCGGATCGACGCCGGTGTCGATGATGGCGACGGTGCCCGCGCCGGTCGCGGAGGCGGCATGCGTGTCCGTCAGCCGAATCGCGCTTGTCGCCGGCTGATTGACGTAGCCATACCACGCCTGCGATCCGAAGTGTTCGACGAGGCTGCGGTTGTTGAGTGAATCGAGGATCTCGACCGTCGAGTGATTCAGGTCAATGCCGGCCGGCACTTCGGGCGTGACGACGATCGCGTTGGGCTCGAAGTGCAGGACGTCCGGATCGAGCTGGACGCTGACCACGAACTGGTCAGCCGAGAAGTCGGAGTTGGCGTTGAAGCCGCCATTGCTCAGGATGGTCGAGGACGGCCCACTGACCAGGAACACGTCGTGGCCCTGGCCCTGGACGGTGCCGAGAACCGTGAAGCCATGGCGCTCGGCGATGGCGTTGATGCGATCAGCCGGCGCGCGCAGGACGAACTGCGTCGTACCGTCGCTGAGCTGTTCGGGAATCGTACCGAGTGCCGGTACAAAGTTCTGCGGCGTCGCCTGCGCGTGGGCGATTCGGTCGCTTCCTGACCTGGCCGTGAGGGCCAGAATCAAAAGCACAGGTGTCAGCCTTCTGAGCCAACGCCGAAACTGGGTTGAACGAGCGCGCATCAAGTAGACATCCTCCGACTACGAAAGGATGACGGGTCCGGACAGACCGAGGGCGCACTCGAAGAATCTGGAGCCGGGTTGATGAGCTTACTCGAACTGTGAGCGCTTTGCCGCAAAAAATTATCCAGCTGAGCCATATTCTCCATAAACAAGGGGATACCCTGCTGTCGAGAGAACCTCAGCCGTAGCCGGTGTGGTCAGGCTTGGCCGCGCGTTTTTCGCCTGCGGGAAGATCCAGCCGGCGGAACCGCGCTGGATTGAAGTTTCTTGCCCGGGCTCAGGTGATCCAAGGCGATTTCAAGCCGCTTTCCCACCTCACGCAGGGGGAAGAGCAACCGGAGGTTCCGGCGTGGCTCGTACTCCAGCTGGAACTCGCCGAAGGTGTTGCAGGTGGTGTTCTCCACCAGGCTTTCGCGCTCCATCAGCCACACCGGAACGCCGGCGACGCTGGTGGACTGAACCCGCCCGGCCAGCTGGCCAACGAGCGTGATGAGATCCGACGTGGGCTCGCGATCCAGTTGCAGGTCGACGTTATAGTCGCCCGCCGCAAAGAGCGCCCGTCGAGATAGCCGCTCCATGCCGCGAAGGCCGGCGGCCAGGGGTTCGCGCGCACTGTCGTGCACCAGCCGCGCCACGAGACGAGCCAGCTTCGTTTGAGGCGTGACGATGGAGTACACGGCGTCGGCGTAACGAATCGCGTAATCGGGCGGCTCGTACTGCGCCTCTTCCGTGGCATGCGCCAACACCGTGCGCAGCGTCTCGACCGTTTTCTCACAGCTCGGACATCCCGAGGTCAGGTGCGCGTGCATCATCGATTGACTCGAGGCATCGCTCAGCCCACGGACAAAATCCGCCCACTGCCAGTGATCGAAGTGCGCCATATTCATTCGCCCCAAATGATGAGCGTGCGAACCATGTGAAACCTCCAGGTACGCGGCCGGTGATACAAGTAGTGCCACCACCTAAAGGGTGCCCAAGGGGCGCAAAAATATAGCCGGAGCCAATTCACACGGATTCCTGTGCATTTCCGACGATCGTAAACGGCGCCCAATAAAACGGGTGGGGGTGCTGTTCACGTAACGCCCACATGCCGGCCTGGGCGGCCCGGGCCTTGCTCGACCCCTGCTTGACGCGTTCGTAGAAGACCTGCATGAAATCGGACGTGCTCCGGTCGTGCGCATCCCACAACGTGAGCAGTACGGCTGAGGCCCCGGCGTACAAGAGTCCGCGCACCAGCCCGAGCTGCTCGTCACCCCCGACGGTAACGCTCAAGCCAGTCCCGCACCCGCTGAGGGTCACCAGTTCCGCCGACAGCTGCAGTTGATACAGGTCGTACACGCTGAGGGGACCATCGCCCATCCGGATCGATGAGAACATGGCGTTGTCCTTCCGGAACAGGCCATGCGTGGCAATGTGCACGAACCGGCTGCTCGCGCCATGCCGCTGCAACTGATGGCTGGTGGCGCTTTCGCCGAGGAACACCTGCGAATCAGGAAGGATGCTCGCCACGGCCGACACTTCGTCGGCGATGAACGGCGTTTTCGCGTCGGGCACCCCCATCACGAGGGCGCCGCCTTGCCACGTGGCGGGCTTTGCCCAGCACAGCCTGTGGACGCTGGCGCTCGGCGCGTACGAAATCGTGAAGTCATCGATCAGGAAGCGCCGGCCGTCGAACAGCGCGTGAAACGGCAGCATGTGCAAGACGTCGTGGGGAATCACCACCAGGTGCGCCGCCGTGAGACGGTCGCGGATAGGCGCAATCAGCACGTCGTACAGCGCACGCAGGTGCGCCTCGGTGGCGGCCCGCATCGGCTCGGCGGCCACGGCACCATCGTCTGGACCGCGGCGGAACCGGTTCATCTGGAACTGGAGCAGCTGCAGGCGGCTGCGCACGTCTTCAGCCGCCCCGAGCGGCACGATGTCCAGCCGATCGTGGCCAAGCACGCACACGTAGAGCCGGCCCATGGCCTGGTAGTACTCGAGGATGATGGCGTCCGGCGCCAGGCTGGCGCGAATCTCCTCGACGGTAAACGTGGTGCCGCCTTGCAGCGCCGAGAACTCCTCGTCGGAGCGCCGGAACTCGTTGAGCGCCTTGGCGAGATCTTTCTCGACGGCATGCGCACGGGCGCGCAACGTCTCGATGCGCCGCCGCGACGGCCGGTCCGGCTTCAGCTCCTCCTGTTCCACCTGTTGCGAGTACCAGATCAGCTCCTGCCGCAGCCGCCGCACCTCGTCGCTCGCGGCGCCGCCGGTTCGCGGCGCCAGGTTGACGGCGCGAAGCGCGATGAGATCCGCCAGGCTTCGTGATTTCGCTTTCTCGATGTACTGAAACGCCGTCTCCTGATAGCCGTCGGCAGCCTCAGACGTCAGGCAGGTCGTGACGAGCCGCTCGTAGACGTCCAGCTTGTCTTCGAGAAAAGCCACCCTGAGCGATTCCGACTGCAGGTGGTTGCGGAGCTGCTCGAGATGGCCGGCGGCCTGCTGAAACGCCTCGAAGGCGCGCGCCGGTTCGCCCTGCGCCTCGCGCAGCAGGCCAAGCACGCAGTGCGCCTGGTAGGCGAGCATCGGCGCGTCGCCACCGGCCAGCTTCTCGAACGCGGCGCGGCACGCCTGCTCTGCCCGCGGCAGATCACCGGATTGCAGCGCCAGACGCGACAGCAGCAGATCGCACAGCGCCGTCTTGCCCGGCAGCGACGCCCGCTCGAACTGTCGTTGGGCCTGCTCGCAGAGCCGCGTGGCGCGGGCGTAGCCCGCGTCGCGAAACAGCGCGAGGGCCTCGTAGTAATCCAGGAGTCCCAGCCACACCTGGTTCCCCTCGCGCTTGAACAGGCGGCGCGCGTGCTTGAACAGCTCGTGTGATTTGCGGCGATCGCGCTGACCGCTCGTGGTGAGCGCGAGGATCGTCACGGCCTTCGCGGCTTCGTAGGTCATGCCGAGCGATTCGAATTGCTGCTGCGCCTGCGCCGCGAGTTCGGCCGCCTCGTCGCCCAGGTTCAACTCGACGTAAATCTCCGATCGATCGAGATCGCACAACGCACCGTGGTAGCGATCGCCCAGCTGGGCGCTGGTCGCCCGCGCCGCGCGGTACATCTCCAGCGCGCGGGTGTATTCGCCGCGCAGGTAATAGAGGCCGGCGATGTTGTAGTCGGCGCGCAGGGTCAGGAGCGGCATGTCGTGCCGCTCGCAGAACGCCCGCGCCTCGTGATAGGCGCGCACGGCGTTGTCGAAGCCGTTGAGGCTGATTTGCACGACCGCCATGTTGCTGAGCGTGGCCGCCACGTCCTGCGGCTCGCCGACGCGCGTGAGCTGCTCGTGGGCGCGTGCGTACAGCACGAGCGCCTCCGCGAAGCGATCCTGCCGGTACAGGATGTTGCCCATGTTGCTGTCGAGCCGGGCGAGGCCGAGCAGATTGCCATGGCGCTCGTAAATCGCGCGCGCTTGCGCCGCCCATTCGAGCGCCTCGTCGTAGCGACCGAGACAGATCAGGCTTTGCAGCGCGCCATTCAGCGTCCGCGCCACGTCGATGTCGCGGCCGAGGCCGACAAACGCCTCACGCGCCGCCTGGTGATGATGGAGCGCTTCTTCGTATTCGCCTCGCGTGTGATGCACGTGGCCGATGGCGCGCAGGCTCTGCGCGCGGCACGCTTCGTCTCCCAGCTTTTCAGCGATCCAGTGCGCGGCGCGGGCCAGGCCGTCGGCCCGATCGAGATCAGTGCGGGCCAGCCGGACGACGCGGGCGTAGATCCGCTCGACGACCGACGGATCCCAGAGCTCCCGGTTACGGCGGAGAAAGGTCGTGCGGGCGCGCGCCTGGCGAATGCCGGCCAGCGCGTCGATGAGTTCGTCGTGCCCTGTCGGTGCGCCCGCGGAGGTCATACGTATGGTTTACATGGCCTGACCCGATCAGGTTTACCACTAAAACCCCGCCTCGCGTAGGGCACGTTCGAGCCGTTCCAGGCACCGGCCGCGGATGAACCCGATGGATCCGGTCGCCAGGCCGAGGCGCGCGGCCAGGTCGCGGTAGGAAACCGGCTCCGCCTCGTAAAACAGCAGCTTGATGATTTCCTGGCAGCGCGGCGGCAGTGCGGCAACCGCCTCGCGCAGGATCTGCGCGCGCTCGATTTCTTCCAGCGTATCGGCCGGCAGCTCCGAGGTCAGCTCCTCCTCGTCGAGCGGCGTCAGTTCGTCCTCGGCACGCCGCCGCACCTTCCGCTTCCAGTGGTAGGACTGATGCGCGGTGACCTTGATGATCCAGCTGCGAAGCGCCTCCACTTCCCGTAGGCGTGGCAACTGCGAAAACAATTCGAGACAGACCGACTGGAAAATATCCGCGGCGTCGTCAGAGGATGCGCCGTACTTCAAGGGAATGGAGTAGATCAGATTCTTGTACTTGGCAATCAGCGCCTGCCAGGCCTGCTCGTTGCCGTTGAGACACGCCTTGACCAGCCGGGCGTCACTCCATGTGCTATCGGGCGCGCGAAACAACCCCTGACGCGGTTTTTTCTTCTCCGCCGTCACTGCTCGGCACCGGCTCGTCGCCCGCGCCAGAACAGCTCTTCGATATTCCACAGCGCCGGATGGTCGAGGACCGTCGGTCGGAAATTGCCGAGTCCCCTCGTGGCTCCGACCAGGACATTGGGACTCACCAGGCTGATGATCGGCAGGTTCTCGGCGACCAGCTGCTGGACGCGATCGTAGAGACGCTTACGGCGCTGGGCATCGCGCGTTCTGATCTGTTCCTGCATCAGCGTGTCGATCTCGGCCTCCCACGGGGTGGCCGGAGCGCGCTGCGCGGGACGCCACAAATGCGTCGAGCCGCTCGACAGCCACACGTTCATCTCGCTATTCGGATCACCGTCGCCGCCGGCGAGCCCGAGCACAATGGCGTCGTAGTCGTGCGAGGTGTTGATCCGATCGAGCATCGCTCGCAGATCGAGCGTCACCACGCTGACCCGCATCCCGATCTGTTTCAGGTCGTCCTGGATGATGGTGGCCATCTGCGACCGTTCCGCGTTGCCGGCATTGGTCACGATGCTGAATGCCACCGGCTGCCGCTGGTCGTCGACGAGCGTGCCGTCGGGCAGCCACGAGAAGCCGCCGGCGCGCAGGTGCTGGCGCGCACGGTCGATGGAACGGGCGGGCTTCGGCAGTGATGCATTCACCCATACCTTGTTGCCCGGTGGGACGTGGCCCCAGAGCGGCGTCGCGCGGCCGCGATACGTGAGGCGGACGATCGCATCACGATCGATGGCGGACGACACGGCCTGCCGGAACGCCAGCTGCCGGAACCATCGCCGCCTGGCTGCCGTGTCGGCCGGCGCGGTGGCCGGGACGTCGTTCTGGTTGAAGAACAGGAACTCGTAGCCGAGGCCGGCGCCGAGATCCCTGAGTTCGTAGTTGCGGCGAGGTTGATCCTTCAGCAACAACTCGAAGTTGGTCGCGCTCAATCGCGTCGGGATGTCCGCTTCGCCAGACTGGAATCGCACCGCTTGCGCGTCTTCGCTCGGCACGAAGATGAACACCACCCGGTCGAGATACGGTAGCGGAGTGCCGGCGCGATCTTCCTTCCAGTAATTCGGGTTGCGCTCGAGCACCAGCCTTTCACCTGGCACGTGCTCAGCGAAGCGGAACGGGCCCAGCCCCGCCATTGCCGCGGCCGGCGTGCGCAGGTTCCACGTCTCTGCCAGCTTGCCTTCCTTGTGAGGCTGTTCGAGGAGATGTCGCGGCAGCATCGCGACGCTGTCGAACAGCCGCTCGGCGCTGGAGTACGGTTCGGCGACGTCCACTTGGACCGTGTACTGATCGAGCTTCGTCACGACGATCGGCTTGCCGCCGACAATGAGCGAGTCGCGCTGCGGAGCGGCGACCTTCTCATCGAGATAGACCTGGAACGAGAACAGCACATCGTCGGCGTCGAATGGGTCGCCGTCGGAAAAGCGCACGCCGCGGCGCAACGCCAGCGTGAAGCGCCGGCCATCCGGCGTGGCGGTCCACGACGTCGCCAGTGCCGGCTCGAGCTGTTGCGTTTCGCGATTGATGTGAATCAGGTCCGCGATGGTGCGGCGAATGACATCGCGTGACGGGCTGTCGACCGCGGTGATCGGATTGAGTGTACGTGGCTCGGTGCGCTGGACGACGACGAGCTGGCCGCCGGGTTGACCGACGTCAGCAGTCGAGACGAACCGGTCGCTCGACGGCGCTCGCTGCAGGGCGAAGCTTGTTGCCGACAAGCCACAGGCGAGGAGGATCGCCGGGAGTCCAAACAGTCGCATCATGCCTCTCCGACCACCGTACGGACTGTGCGAATGATGGCACATTTCGAGTCACGCCTGCACCCCACTTGCGTGCCGATGGAGGGAATCGGCGAGCGAGTGGTAGAGCCAGAACACCGGAACCATGGCGATCCCTGGCAGGAACATCCACCAATACGACGCGAGCACGTGGTACCGCTGCAGGCTGGCCAGCATGTTTCCCCAGCTAGGCACCGGCTCACCGACGCCGAGGCCAAAGAACGACAACGTGACCTCGGCAAGGATGTACTGCGGCGCGAGTATGGCTGCCTGGGTCAGCAGGATCCCGAGAATCTGCGGGAGCACGTGCCGTCGGAGCAGGTACAGATCGGATGCGCCCAGGCACCGTGCCGACGCGACATAGTCGCGCGCGCGGGCGCTCAACACCGCGCCGCGAATCAGCCGCGCCGGACGCGCCCAGCCGACGACCGCGATGACCGCGAGCACCAGCAAGAAGGCCTGCGCTGGCGCGATGTCGAGCGGCAGGGCCATGCGGACCGCAAACAGCAGATATAACCAGGGCAGGGCCAGGAACAACTCCGCGGCTCGCATGTTGATCTCGTCGACCCACCCTCCGTAGTAGCCAGCCATGCCGCCGATGAGCGCGCCCAGCGTCAACGACAGCGCCGCGCCCAGCAGCCCGGCAAACAACGAGATCTGCGCGCCGAACAGCAGCCGCGAAAACACGTCGCGTCCGAAGTCGTCGCTGCCGAAGAGGAAGAGCGGCGTCGGACTGTCGGTACCAAAGAGGTGCAGGTCCGACTCGATCAGTCCGGCGATGCGATACGTGGCGCCACGCACGAACATGCGTATCGGATACGCGCGGCTGCGATCCTCGGTGACCTCCAACCCGCCACCTGGTGCGGGCGCCGCCGCGTACACGAACGGCCGAAGGTGCCACCTTCCTGATGCGTCCACCAGGTGAACGCGGGTCGGCGGCACGAATGAGAGCGCGCGATGCTGGGTGACCGGGTCATGGGGCGCCAGGAAGCCGGCAAGGATCGCCGACAGATAGACGAGGCCGAGCCAGCCAAGAGCGAACGGGAGGCGCATGGCGGATCGCTACCCGCTTCCGGCCGTGCGCTGGGTCGACCGCACTCGAGGATCGGCCCAGTAGAGCAGCGCGTCGGCCAGCAGGTTGCCGCTAATCAGCAGGATCGTCGAGCAGGTCACCACGCCAACGACCACGTGGAGATCGCGCGACACGACGGCCGAGAGCAGGAGCGGCCCGATCCCCGGCCAGCTCATGATCATTTCGACGACGAACGAGGCGCTGAGCAGCGCGGCAATCGACAGGCCGAGCAGCGAGATCATGGGGTTTGCGGCCACCCGGAAGGCGTAGTGGATCCGGAGACGCCGCTCGGAGAGTCCCATCGCGCGCCCGCCCTGCATGCAGGGCGACTGCAGTGCGTCGATCATGCTGGCGCGCATATGCCGCACGAGCACGGGCAGGTTGATGAGCGCCAGCGCCATCACCGGCAGGAAGAAATGCGACACGACGTCGGTGACCTTGTCCCAGGCGCCGAGGTCGGCAAAGCCAACGGACACCATGCCTCCGGTCGGAAAGTAGCCTGTGCGAACGGCGACGAGCAGCAAGGCCAGCCCCAGGAGAAGGTCTGGTATAGCCAGCAGCGTGGTGGTGGTCCCGGCTGTGACGCGATCGGGCCAGCGGCCCCTGCGGGTGGCGGCCCATATGCCCAGTGGGATCGCCATCAACCACGCGAGGGTCACGGCGGTGACGGTAAGGAACAATGTGTTGCGGGCGCGCGGCCACAGCAGCGCGCTCACCGGGGTGTTGTGGGCCACCGAGTACCCAAGGTCGCCGCGCAGCATCGAACCGAGCCAATACGCATACTTTTCGACGAGCGGACGGTCGAGCCCGTACCGTTCGCGCAAGGCGTCGATAGTGGCGGGCGAAACCTGCGGATCCAGCATCAGCTCGTCGAAGGCGCTCCCGGGTGATGCTTCCGCGAGGAGGAACGACAGGACGGACACCCCGAGCAGGACCGCGGTAGCATGCGCCAGTCTCCGGGCGAGGTACCGCATGGGCGGCAATCCTAGCAGGCTGCTGAAATAATCGGCGTCCAATCGGCGTCCATCGGTGGCCTGGCGCAATTTGTTTCACAGTTAATTGACGGGGCCTATATCTTTTCGCCGCGCCGGCACCCTCTTAGGTAAAGCTGGCGGTCCCTAGTGTCTCCGCCAGTCTCGACAGCACTCGTCCCTGATGGGTGCCCCCTGGAGAGTGGTCATGGAGCGCAACAATCGGGCCAATCAGGCCGAACCGACTTCGTCTCGAGCGCCTGTAAGCGCTCTGCACCTCGCCGTACCGTCGACGAGCAACGCTCCTGATCCGAACCTGGCCCTCGAGCCGCGGTTGTCGGGACAGCCGATCAAGCAGGTACTATTCGTCGATCGGTCACAGGAGTTGCAGCGGACCATCCAGGAACTCCTACGGCCGATGGCGCAGGTCAACGTGTGTTCGACGTTTGAGGACGCCTGCAGCCGCCTGCTTTCCAGCCCGCCCGACCTCCTAGTCACCAGTGTTCGTCTTCAGGCCCATAACGGCCTCCATCTGGTGTATCTGGCAGCGCGCACGCCGCGAACCCGGTGCATCGTGCATCTCACGCCCCCGGACTATCCCTTGGCACGCGAGGTCGAAGAGGCCGGCGCGTTCCTGGTGCGTGAACCCTGGCTGACGGTCTCGCTCAAGTCGCTCGTGACGGCCTCACTGCCCCAAAGCGACCGCCGCAATCCCGATGACGTCGATCGTCGCAGCATGCGGCGTGGCGGACGGCGCTGCACCGACGCATCGCAGATCGAGGTCGCGCGGAGATCCGTTCCTGTTCGCGCGTTGCGGGCCGGCGAGTCGCGGAATCTGCTCGCTCCGATCTTCCACCACTAAAGCGACACCACCAATGTGCCGGCGCTTCGGTGCCGGCACACAGTGCCACCACTAAAGTGGCATTGACAACTCCCCTTCCTTCCAGAAATCTGCTCCCTTCTCGTCACTCCTTTACACACAGTTACTGCGACGTAGGACGTCGACGGAGCAGAAAAAACAATGGAAAGACAGACAGGGCAACGCCTGCGGCCTGCGCCGGCCGCTATCTCGCGCCGTACACTCTTGACCCTCTCCGCCGCGGCGCCTTTCTCGACTTCAAAGGGCTGAACGCCAAAGAGCAACCGAATGCCGGCCTGCCGCCGACACCAAGTCCGCCAACGACCCCATGGGTGCACGAGCTGCCGATACCAACGGTCAAAAAGCCTCTGGCTAGTGTCAATGCGCTGATCGGCGGGCCGCCCATTCCAGCCGAACATCAGTACTACTCAACCTTCAAGCTGCCGACGTTTTACGAGCTGCACCTCAGGCCGGCGCAGCACACGTTCCACGAAGAACTCGGACCGAGCCTAATCTGGGGTTACGACGGCACGTTCCCGGGCCCGACGTTCGACGCGTGCTACGGGCAGCCGATTCTGGTGCGGATTCACAACGAGCTGCCGACCAACGCCGAGATGCTGGACAATCCCACGTTCGGCAGCAACGACGTGATCACGCACCTGCACAACATGCACTCGGCATCGGAAAGCGACGGCGGACCCTGGGACTTTTACCAGCCAGGAGAGTTTTGCGATCATCACTACCCGATGATGAAGGCCGGTTTCACGACGCCACAGTTTGCCGGCGCCGGCGATCCAAACGAGGCGCTGGGCACACTCTTCTACCACGCGCATCGACCGGACTTTACCGCGCAAAACGTCTACAAAGGACAGGTCGGTTTCTTCCGCGCCTTCGACGAGATCGACACCGGCGACGAGACCACCGGGTTGCGCCTGCCCAGCGGCGAGTTCGACGTGCCGCTCTGCTTCGCCGACAAGGCGTTCGACGCCGACGGACAACTGTTCTTCGACCCGTTCAATCTCGACGGCATTCTCGGCGACAAAAACACTGTGAATGGTGTGATCCAGCCGTACTTCCGTGTTCAGCGCCGGAAGTATCGCTTCCGGATGTTGGTGGCGGGGCCGGCGCGCTTCATGCGATTTTTCCTGATGAAGGACGGCTCGTTTCTGAAGACCGAACCCTTCATCCAGATCAGCAACGACGGCAACCTCCTGGAGGCGCCGATCCGCCGCAACAATTTCAAGATGGCGCCGGCGGAACGGTTCGACATCGTCATCGATTTCAAGGAGCTCACCAGTGCCGCGGGCGGCGAGCTGATCCTCTATAACCGCGCACTGCAGCTAGACGGACGCGAGCCGAAGGGAGAGTTGATGAACCCCGGTCACGCGCTCCTGAAGTTCATCGTGCAAGGCGGCGATTCAGAGGATCCTTCGCAGGTGCCATTTCCCTCGCAGGAGGGGCAGACCACGCTGCGCACGCAGGTGCCCGTCAATCTCAGCGAAGTCGTCGCCGAACGCATCTTCCGCTTCAGCCGCAGCAACGGCGCCTGGGTCATCAACGACAAATTCTTCGATCCGCGACGCAGCCGCGCGCAGATTCAGCGCGGCACAGCCGAGATCTGGGAGTTTCGGAACAACGACAATGGGTGGCAGCACCCGATTCACATCCACTTGGAGGAGTGCCACATCCTGTCGCGCGACGGGTCGCCACCACCAGCCTGGGAGCGCGGACGCAAGGACGTGGTGATACTCGGGGGGCGTGAGCGCGTACGCGTTTTCATCCGCTTCCGCGATTTCCCGGAGCCGGGTTTCCTGCACCCGAACCCGGTGCGCCAGCCGGACATCGGCCGCTATCCGCTGCACTGCCACAACCTGACGCACGAGGATCACGCGATGATGCTGCGCTGGGACGTCCAGCTCTAGAAAGGGGGCCGCCATGGAGACACGCGAATTTCTCAGTATGCTCGGCGCGGCGCCCGCCGCCGCGCTCTCGGCGTTTGCCGGCTCGGGCCGAGGTCCACGCGCCGGTCAACTGCCAAACTTCACCCTGACGACGCACGAAGGCAAACGGGTGCGGTTCTATGACGACCTGCTGCGCGGCAAGTTGTTCACGATTAACTTGATGTACGCGCAGTGCGACGGGCTCTGCCCGGGCCAGACCGCAAACCTCGTCAAGGTGCAGCAACAACTCGGCGAGCGCGTTGGCCGCGACGTGCACATGTACTCGATCACCCTCGACGCCGCGGCCGATACGCCGCAGGCGTTACGTGCCTACGCCGAGGCCAATGGCTGCCGCCCCGGCTGGCTCTACCTGACGGGCAACAAGGCGGAGATCGAGGTGATACGCCGGAAGCTTGGCTTCATCGATCTCGATCCCAAGCGCGATGCGCAGCGTTCGTCGCACATCGGCATGGTGCTCTACGGCTACGAGCCGATCGATCGCTGGGCGGCGTGCCCGGCCCTGAGTGAACCAGAGTTGATAGCTCACGGCGTCCTCTCCTTGATTGGTGAGCGAGCGCCGTGGCTGTCGACGTTCAGAAAGTCCGCAGGCTAGATTGCCTTGAAGCTGGTGGGCGCGGCTCACGTC
>JALDXK010000097.1:0-13814 GCA_032155105.1 Acidobacteriota bacterium | reverse complement strand
CCTACAGCCACTACCCTCTGCGGACCGCTCCAGAGTTCACGGGCAAGTCACGGATCGGCCCGTATGGCGATGCCATCATGGAACTCGACTACCGCACCGGCCAGATCCTCGACGCGATCGCGGCCGCCGGCATCGAAAACAACACCATCGTCATCTGGATCTCCGACAACGCGGCGGCGCCGACGGCAGGTCCGGCCGACACACGCTCTGGTTTCAACGGTCCGTTCCGCGGCGAACTTGGTGATGCTACGGAAGGTTCCATCCGCACGATCGGCATGGTCAAGTGGCCGGGCCGAATTGCGCCGCGGGTCAGCAACGGCATGTTTTCGGTGCACGACTGGTTCCCGACCCTGGCCGGCATCGTCGGCGCGAAGGTTCCGGCAGACAGGCCCATCGACGGCGTCGATCAAGGCGCGTTCATCACCGGCACGCAGACCACGTCGAACCGCAACAGTTTGATCACGTTCGTGGGCGATGAAATCGCCGCGGTGCGTTGGCGCCAGTTCCGCATCTACCCGAAGCAGTTCGTGCCGTCGCCTGGAAGTCCGGCGATGAATGGTCTGGCGGGCAGCCGCCTCGAGGGCAACAGCTTCCCAGCCATTTTCAACATCGAGGCGGACCCGCGCGAAGAAGTGAACGTCGTGGGCACCAGCGCCTGGGTGATCGCGCCGTATCTCCAGACCATCGGCGCGTACCTGAGATCGCTCGAGAAGTATCCGAATCCGAAAGCGGTCAACATGACGAGGTTTGGCGGCGGGCTGTAGACTGACCGAGGGTCATGGTGCGAACAGCAATGGTCATCGTGATTACGGTCCTCTCGAGTGTTGACGCCTGGGCGCAGAAGACCGACGTGGTCACGCTGGTCAACGGCGATCGGAACACCGGCGATATCGAAGAGCTCGATCGCGGCCGGCTGTCACTTGACACCGACGATGCGGGGATGATCTCGTTCGAGTGGGACAAGGTGGCGACGGTCGAATCGGCGCGCCAGTTCGAGGTGATCACCTCGGACGGCCGGCACTTCCTCGGCAGTTTCGGGCGCAGCAGCGCCAGGTCGATGCTCGTCGCCACCGCTACCGGCTCGATTACGCTGCCGATGTCCGAGGTGACGCGGATTCACCCGATCGGCGCGAGTTTCTGGGCGAGGCTGGAGGGATCGATCGACGCCGGCTTCACGTACACGCAGTCGAGCGAGATCGCGCAACTCAACGTGAACTCCGAGATCATCTTCCGCCGGCCGTCGTTCCTGCTGCAGTTGACGACGTCCGACACCCTGGTCAGGCAACGCGACGAGGAGGGACGTGACGACCGCGGGAACGTGGACCTGACCTACGTCCGTGATATCGGCCGGAAGTGGTTTTGGGCGGGCGTCGGGCGCTTCGAAAGCAACGAAAGCCTAGGGTTGTCGCTGCGGTCACAGCTGGGCGGCTGGCTCGGCACGCGGCTGGTGGACTCGAACCGCGGGCGATTCGAAGTCGGCGCCGGCGCGGTCTACAACTTCGAGAACGGCATCGACACCGAATCGTCGCGCAATATCGAAGGACTGCTCGGTCTGCAGGGCTCGTACTACACCTATGACGGGCGCAAGACGACGTTCGATGCCAGCGTCGACTATTTCCCCGGCCTGAGCGAGTGGGGCCGTCATCGGCTGCAGGTCAACACCTCGGTCAAACACGAACTGGGGTGGGACTTCACCGTCGCGCTAAATCTCTACGACACGTTCGACAGCGCGCCACCGAGTCCGGATGCCGTGAGGAACGATGTCGGCGTCGTGATCTCGATCGGTTGGACCTTTTAGCGCGTGGCTGAACGCTCAAGTTCTGACCCGCGACACTGAATCTCGAGGCTCATGATTCCAGAGAGGGACACGCCGTGCCTAACGTCAACAGGCTCGAATGGGTTGCGAAATACGTCGCGGTCATCAGCGCGCTCGTCGCCACGACGGTCGGCATCGGTCAATACCGGCGAGGCGTATCGCAAAGCATGAGAGAGTACGAATGGAAACAGGCCGAGATGGCGCGAAACCTCATCAACGGCATGATGGCCGATGAAGGTTGGCAGGCGATGACGATGCTCGATTGGGAAGAAGGCCGCACGTACGAGATCGCACCAGGGACGAAAGTGCGCATACTCCCCCAGGACGTTCCTGTGGCCATTGAAGCAGCCTTGCGGGCGCAAGGATCGCAGCGGACCGAGACACAGCGATTCATCACGGACAGATACGACCGCTTTCTGTTCCGGGTGAGTCAGTTGCAAGCGGCGGTACGCTCGGGTTTGGTACGACACGGTGATGTACGGTTTCCGCTCGAGTGGTACGTCGAGAAACGGCTCTGCCGTCACAAGAAGCTGCTCCTCGCGTACATGGCGGAGAACTCCACGATCGAGTCGACGCAATTCTTCGAGTCCCTTGATGTCTGGCAGCGATGTCCCTCCAATTGACAAGCGAACGAGCGGTGAGCACCGGGTCATGGTTCTCCAGCCGGCCATCGAGTTCGTACTCGATGCGGAGATCCGGGAAGTGAACCTCATCGTCGAAATAGGGGAGGTCATGTTCGTACGCCCAGTCCCGGATCTCCTCGGGCGTGCGGTCTGGGTGACCGTCGTGGCAACGCCACGACGATTGCTTGGTCCGAAGCACGTCGCCGCGAGGCCATCGCCGCGTGAGCGGTGATGACGAGTCGAGGGGTCGCCCCGACCAGTCTCCAAATCCGGCATCCTCCGCGATGCCGGTTCTTCACTGCTTCTTGAACTTGCCCGTTTTCACGATTCGAACTGGTTCATCGCCAACCGTCTGCTTCACCGCGCCGCGCGTCGACGGATCGTCTTCCTCGACGCTGACCACGAGCACGTAGTCCTCGGCGCCCCTGCCACGCGCCACGCCGACGCCCACCACGCCGGGAAGCTGCAGCAGACGGCGCCCGTGCCGTCGTTTGAGCCGTGTCGCTTCGTCCTTTCCCGCCATGCGCGCCTCAGGCCATCTTCACGCGAAGCGACCGGAGCACGTTCGCGATGTGGTTGGCAATGGTGTGGGTCGACGAGCCGGCGAACAGTAGTCCGACCGCTGCGTTCGTGCCGCGCTGCAGGATGAGCGATCCCGAATCGCCGCTGTCGCTGAACATCGTGCTGTTCGCGCCTTGGATGACCACCTGGTTCTCGAACGTAAAATCCGCGGTCTCGTACTGGACAACGACGTCGGTGTCGATGCTGATCACGCGGCCCGACGTGTAACTCGTCGTGCGTCCGAACTTGTGCACCATCATGTCGAGCGCCGCCGATACCGTGCCGTTCGGCGCGCCGATGTGCAGCACCTCTTCGTCGAGAAGGTTCGTGGTGAGCGGCTCGGCGATCGCCGCGTCGATGCGGTTGTAGCCGGTGCTGCGCAGCTTGATGAAGCGCGTGAGTGCGGCGATCTGATCGCTCTCGATGCGGCCGCCGTCCAACAACCCCGGCTGGTAAATCGGCGTGCCGGCCGGCATGCGGTTCTCGTCGGCGAGCACGTGGTTGTTGCTGAGGATGTAGACGCGGCGGCTGGTCTTCACCACCGCGCCGAAGGTGCCGGCCATCACGAACTGATCGCCCGCGATGCGGTAGCCGATCGACGACCCCGCCGGTGCCGGCCGGATGCGAGTGCGGGGATTGGGCAGCGTGTCGGCGGGTTGGACGCGCCTGCGGGCGCGGCGCCTGGCAAAGGCGCGAAACGTTCCCGACTCCTCGACATCGACCGGGAGGCCGTCGATCGTCTTTGGCAGCGCCATGCCGCGCGGCACCGCGCCGGTGGGGAACTTGGTCTTGACGAAGAACTTCACCGCAATCACGCCCGTCGGCTTGCCCGTCACCAGTTTTTCGGCGATCCCGACGCCCACCACGTTGTCGTTACGGCGCGCCGGCACGGGTCGCGTCGGGGTGGCGGTGGCATGCGCGCCGGCGCGGCGCCCGGCACCGGTCGTGATCGGCGCCGCCTCCCTCGACAGCAGGAGCCGCTCGGACCAGGCGCGTTTCGCGTCGCGGAAGTCGCGCGGCGAGAACGTGCCGCCGCCGATGAGGCCGGTGAACTTTGCCATGGACGCTCTCCTCTTCATCGTCCGCTACGGGCGCTTCGTGAACGCACCCGCTTCCATCAGCAACCACGTATTCGGATCGATGGTAACCGACGCTGGTTCGGCGTCGACCGGGAACGTTATGGTCGCGGTTCGGCCGTTGAGCTCGATGCGTTCGACGCGTGCCACGTCTCCTGGTTTGGCCGTGAGACCCACCTCGACAACGAGCCTGAACGGATCCCCGGATTGTGTTTGCGTCACCGTGACCTCGACGGCCTTCTTCGACGTGACGTAGCGCCATGAGCCCTCGACTTTCGGCACGCCGGGGCGCGTGAGCCATTGGGTGAAGAACCAGTCGAGTGGCTTGCCGGAGACCTGTTCGACGATGGCGCCCAGCTCCGCTGTTGAGGCGTTCTGGTCGCGATAGCGCCGGTAGTACTCGCGCATCGCGGTCCAGAAATGCTCCGTGCCCATTTCGGCGCGCAGCATGTGCAGCACCCACGCGCCCTTCTGGTAGACCAGGGTGTTGAGCACCTTGCTCATGTCCGACAGGTTGCGGTGAATCACCGGCGTGTCGGGCAGCTTGCGTTCCACTTGCAGCACCGACTCACGGCTCCGGGCGAGCCCGTCGACGAACGCATCGCGGCCGGCATCGTGCTCCGTGAACAGCAGCGCGAAGTAGGTCGCAAATCCTTCGCTCAACCACACCTCGTCCCAATCGCGCTCGGTGACCGAGTTGCCCCACCACTGGTGCGCGATCTCGTGCACCACCGGCCCACGGCCGGCGTTGACGCCCTTCTCGATGTAGAAGATCGCGCTCGCGTACTCGACGCCGCCGTCGTAACCGGTGGCCTCGATGTTGGCGAGCTTCTCGTACGGATACGGACCGATCCTGGTCGTGAAGAAGTCCATCGCCCGCCGCGACGTGTCTTCGAAGAGCTGTAGCCCCGCCTCGCGGTCCTGCGGGAACACCCACGTCTGGATCGGCACGCCGCCGGCCACGCCGGCGTGGTGCGAGCTGAATCGCGCGACGCCGAGCGTGTAGAGCCACGAGGCGATCGGCACCGACTGTTTCCAGTGCGTGCGTCGCATGCTGCTGCGTAAATCGAGCTCCTCGATCAGCAGGCCGTTGGACACCACTTGGTAGTGATTCGGGGCCGTGACGATCATCTCGCCGGTCGCCTTGTCGTACGGGTGATCGATCACCGGCAACCAGTGGCGGATCAGGTTCGGCCAGTTGTTCGCGAAGACGGTGCGCTCGCCGTGCATGTTGTTGCTGTGCAGCAGGCCCGCCGCGGGAATGCCCGTGTAGCGGATGGTGAACGTGAATTCCTGCCCGGCCTTCGACGGTGCGGGCAAGACGAGGCGCAGCCGGTTGTTGGCGTGCGTGAAGATGATCGCGTCTGCGCGCGGTCCCGGCACCTCCGTCGCGCCACCGCGCCGCACCGACGCCACTGCCATTCCCTTGCCCGCCGCCGGCGACGCCAGGTCGAGCTGCACGTCGCCAACCCTGTCGAGCAGGAACTTCACCGTCACCGTCGCCTCGCCAGTGATGGTGTTCGAGGCGTCGCTGAGCCCGAGTCGGAACACGTAATGAATCGCGTCAACGCCGGTTTGACGGGGATAGGTATCCGCGCCAAGCAACGCCGGACACAGGAGCACGAGAACGAAGGTCGGCCATCGCATCGCGGTCAGATTATCTCTTCGGAACCTTGTCACCCTGAGAACCTTGTAACCCCTGAGAACCTTGTCACCCCTGTAACCCTTGTAACTTTTGTAACCTTGACATGCATCATCGCATCGACATAGATTGATTCTGCTTCGCCGCCCCTTGGGCCGGTGAGGCGGTTATCGAGAGTGGCTGAGGGAACGGGCCCGACGACGCCACAGCAACCTGGCCGCAAGAGCCGTGGTGCTAACTCCCGCCCCAATAGGGGAGAGATAAGCGATCGGTCCGGCTCACAAGCCGCCAATCCCTCTCCAGGTTTCTTTCGAGTGTGAGGTCCGTATGGCGGTTGAGACTCTTGAACAAGCACGTAACTGGCCGTTGCGGGTGCGGGCGCCGAAACCGGCGGCCCAGGGCGCCGTTCGGACCATTCGCATCGGATTGCTGGGCGTTGGCCAAGTAGGGCAGGCGGTGGCCAGGCTCGCCGCGGATCGCGGCGCCACCGCGCACGCGGGCATCCGCTTTCACGTCGAACACGCGCTCGTGCGCGACGTCGCCAAGGCACGGCGCTGTCCCAGGCCGGGCCGGCTGACGTCCAACCCGTCCGCCTTCCTCCGCGGCCAATATGACGTCGTCATCGACGCGCTCGATGCGATCGAGCCCGCACGCACCCTGGTGGCGCGCCTGCTCGGCCGCGGCACCGCGGTCGTGACCGCCAACAAGGCACTGGTGGCCGCGCACGGTGCCCACCTCGAAGCGATCGCCGCCGCGCGCGGCGCGGCGTTTCGGTACGAAGCGACGGCGCTGTCAGGAGTGCCGTTCCTCGGCACCCTTACCGCCCGGCCGCTCGTGTCGTCGGTGGACCGGGTGCTGGCCATCGTCAACGGCACCTCCAATTACCTGTTGACCTCGCTGGCGGAACCCGGGGTGTCCTTCGATGTGGCGCTGAGTCGTGCGCAAGAACTCGGCTACGCGGAGCCGGATGCCTCCCGCGATCTCGACGGCCTCGATGCGGCCGACAAGCTGCTCTTGCTGGCGTCGCTGTTCGGCTGGGGGCGCGTGTCTCGCGAAGCGCTCGAGGTGCGGGGGATTCGGAACATCACCGCGGACGATGTTGCGGCTGCGCGCTCGGCCGGCGGCGCCCTCAAGGCCGTGGTCTCGGCCGCACGCGATGCCGCCGGGCTGTGCGCGTTTGTCGGGCCCGCGTTCCTCGCTTCGCACGAACCGCTGGCATCGCTGTCGGGCGCGTTGAACGGCATTCGCCTCGATGGCCGTCACGTCTCGAACCTGTTCTTCAGTGGCCCAGGTGCGGGACCTGATGTCACGGCCGCCACGCTGCTCGACGATGCAGTGCAGGCCGCATCGGCCGAGAAGGTCACCTACCAGCGTCCTGCTTCCTCGACTCGGCCGGCGTTTCCGTCGTCGCCGGCCACCGCGTGGTTCGTGCGCGTCACGTTTCCAGGTGTCTTGCCATCGGAGCCAGCCGTGGCGCAACTCGTCTCTGGCTCCGGGTTGCCTGTGGAGCGCGTGGTTCCGCACGCGACGGCGCATTCACGCTGGCTCTTCATCGGTCCGCAGGGCCGGCGCGACGTCGACGCGGCCATTGTCAGGCTCTCGAGCACGCACCGCATCGATGCCGCGGCGTTCAGGCGGATCTGAGCCATGCGTTTCGCCACTCGCGCCATTCACGCCGCACAAGATTGCGATCCGTCGACCGGAGCGCTGATCGCGCCGATCTACCAGACGTCGACGTTCGAACAGGAGACGCCTGGCGTCCATCGTGGTTTGATTACTCGCGCCCGAACAACCCCACGCGGGCGCGCCTGGAAGAGGTGCTCGCCGAACTCGAAGGCGTGAGGCACTGTGCCGTATTCGCGTCGGGCCTCGCCGCGGAACATGCCGTCCTGCACGCGTACCTGCGTCCGCATGACGAGGTGATCGTGCCGCTCGACGTCTATGGCGGTACCTACCGGCTACTCAATCGCGTGTTCGCGGCCTTCGATCTCACCATCACACCGGTGGACACGGCGAACCTCGATGCGGTCAACTGACCGGCTTCGGCGGCATGCTCTCGTTTGAACTTGCAGGGACTCCAGAGGACGTGACGGCGTTTGTGTCGGGTCGCCGCTTCTTCACACTCGGCGAAAGCCTGGGCGGAGTGAGGTCGTTGATTTGCCATCCGGCGCGCATGACGCATGCGTCGATCCCGCCGGCGGCGCGTGCCGCACTCGGTCTATCGGATTCCCTGATCCGTCTCTCGCCCGGCATCGAGCACTGCGCGGATCTGGTGGACGACGTGCTCGAGGGCCTCGCTGCAGTGAAAAAAACCGATCGGGATGTGATCCGCGCGTGAATCTGCGTTAATCTGCGGGCCGGGGGATGGCGAAGTATTTCGTCACTGGCGCCACCGGCTTCATTGGCGGCGAGCTCGTCAAACAACTCATAGGGCGCGGCCACAAGGTGGTCGCTCTCGTCCGCACGCCTGAGCGCGCCACCATGCTCAGGGCGCTCGGTGTGGAGATCCACGCCGGCGACATCACCGATCGCGAGACCTTGAAGGCGCCGATGTCGGGCGTGGACGGCGTGTTCCACGTCGCGGCCTGGTACAAGATCGGCGTCAACGAACCGCTCGCCGATCAGATCAACGTCGACGGCACCCGCAACGTGCTGCAGACGATGCGGACGTTGGAAATCCCGCGCGGTGTCTACACCAGCACGGTCGCGGTATTTTCAGACACCAAGGGCATGGTGCCCGACGAGACCTATCGCTACGACGGCCCGCACCTCAGCCACTACGATCGCACCAAGTGGATCGCGCACTACCGCGTGGCACTGCCGAAGATGGAAGAGGGGCTGCCGCTCACGATCGTGATGCCGGGCCTGGTCTATGGCCCGGGCGATACCAGCGGCATGCGCACGGCGCTCGTCGATCTGCTGCGCGGCCGGCTGCCGATGACGCCGGCACGCACCGCGTTCTGCTGGGCGCACGTCGAAGACACCGCGCGTGGTCACCTCCTCGCGATGGAGAAGGGCGCACCCGGTGAGAGCTACATCATTGCGGGCCCGCGCCACACCTTCGAGGAGGCGTTCGCGCGGGCCGCAACTCTTGCCAAGGTCCGGACGCCCTTTCTTCACCCCGGGCCGCACGCGATGCGCGCGATGGCGGTGCTGATGAAGGGCGCCGAACGGTTGTTCTCGCTACCGCCGGCCTTCACGCCCGAGGCCCTGCGGGTACTCGCCGGCACGACGTACTTCGGCGCCAACGACAAGGCGGCGCGCGAGCTGGGGTTCACGGCCCGCCCGCTGGACGAGGGGCTGGCGCAAACGCTCGAGCACGAGCTGCGCCTGCTGGGCCGAGTGTGACCGCAGCGACTGGACGTTGCCGCCGCGCAACACGCCGAAGGTAGAGAGCACGACCTGGCCGGCCGGTGAAGTCACCACCACCTGGAACGTGTCGCGCCCCACACCGGGCTCGCCCCGGTCGCTAGCGCGGACGTCGAAGCGATAGCCCGGCTGCCCGTTCCACGCGCCGTGCCCGGTGAACATCACCGTGTCGACGCCGCCCTCCGGCGAACCGCCCGGGGTATACGCATCATCGTTGCTGAAGCTCACGTCCGCGACGGCGCCTTCGAGCACCTGTGGGCGCCCCGAGCCTGTCTTGATGACCAATTTCAGCGAACCGCGCTGGCTGAAGTCGGCCGATTCGCCGACCTCGAACGAGAACGTCACGCGCTGCTGGCCGGAGTCCACGGAACCGGACCCGTGCATCCGGCCCGGGACCGGGCGCGTGATGCTGACGCTGAACGATCCACTGGCCGCGTTGGCTGCCACATCCCGCGAGGTGCATTCCACCAGCGTGGTCCCGATTGGGAACGTGCTGCCAGACGCGTGCGAGCACGACACCGAGACCGATCCGCTGACCGTGTCGAACGCGCTCGTGGCGAACGTCACCGCGCGGCCGGCCGGCGCAGACGCCTCCTCATGCACATCGTCGGGCAGCGACAGAACCGGAGCAGCGCTATCGGTGACCGTGACGACGAACGATGCCTGGCTCATGTTGCCCGCGCCATCAGCAGCCATGCACTCGACCCGTGTGCTGCCAACCGCGAACGCGCTGCCTGACGCCGGTGCGCATGACGGGGTGATCGAGCCGCTGACCGCATCGTCAGCGGTCACCTCATAGGCGACCTCGCGGCCCGCCGGAGACGTGGCCTCACCGTACACGTCGGCGGGCATCGTGAGCGCAGGCCCCGTCGTGTCTTTCACGGTCACGGTGAACGAGATCTCCGAGCGGTTGCCGGCCACGTCGCTCGCCGAGCACGTCGCACCCCTGTTGCCGAGCGGGAACACGCTGCCGCTCTCCGGTGAGCAGGTCACGACGACGCCGTCGTCGAGGTTGTCGGTGGCCTCAGGGATCGCGAAGCCGACCGCTGCCCCATCAGGGCCCGTGGCTTCCGCGGTGTGATTCGATACGCTGCCGAACTGCGGTGCCAGCACATCCGGCGGGAACGCGAAGTACGCCACCACCGGATCTTTCGAGGAGAGGCGGCTCGGCGTGGTGTCGTCGGCGCGCAGCGCCTCGGCGAAGTCGCCGTTGACGCGCGGGCGCAACAGCCCGGCCAACTGCGCCGTGAGGTTCGCGCTGACCAGCACGTGCTCGTGGGTCTGCGCGTTGCCGTTCGACACGAACGAGTAGTCGTTCGCCGATCCGAGGACGACAAGATCGTGCGATAGCAGATCCGACGACGCCAGCGCGACCTGGTCGGCCGGCGCCGGCGTGCCGGCCACGGTGCCGACAGTATCGACGTAACCGTCATTGAAGCGGAAGGCGTTGAAGTCGCCGAGCACGATCAGCGCGGCGTCGGGAGCGTTGAGCTGCTGTCCCTGGACGAAGTCGGCCAGGACCTCAGCCTGCGCGCGCCGCTTTGGGAGGTCGCCGTTGACGGGCTCGAGATGATTCACGAGCACGCGCACCGCTTGCGGCAGCGACGTCGCTGGGCCATTGATCGTCGCCTGCAGGAGCAATGACGAGTTGCTGAAGGTGTCGAGCGCGCCGACGGTGGTGACCGACACGTCCGACACGCGGCCCTTCACGAGAAAGCCCACATCCGAGCCGTCCTGGTGCCACGCTGCATAGCCAGGCGACGGCGCACCGGCATCGGCGTTGACACGATCGGCGAGCTGGTCCAGCGACGCTCCGTCAACGCCCTGCAGGGCGACGACGTCGGGAAGGTTGAGCACCGTGCGCAACAGGAGCGAGGCCTTCGTGAGCCACACCGCCTGCGGCACGTCGTCGAACCGCTGCGCGTTGAGCGACGCGACGGTATAGAATCCCGCCGGCGCCACCGACGCCGCTTCAACTGCCGTGCCGCCGCTCGGCGTCAGCGACCGCGGGAGCAGCGTGTAGGTCCGCGATCCGAAATCAAGCGGACCGGTGACGTTGTCCATCACTGCGCCGCTCGACACCTGCACGGCGCTCACGCCACTGAGCCCGTCGGAGTCCACGCGCAGGCGCTCCGCATTGCCATCGAACGAAACAACGTTGCAGGCCGGTTCGCTGCACGCAAGCATCGGGTATCCGCGTTCGACGCCGGGCTCGCGGAACGGCCGCGCCTGGCCGGTGCGCACGGCATAGAACACACCCGAGGCATCAGTGCCGCTTACCGCCGTCACAGACGGTGCGGTGATCAGCATGCCCTCGTACTTCTCGAGTTGATCGAGCGATCCGTCGGCGGAAAGATCCTCCTCGGTCAGCACGTGCGTAGCCGGCATCGCAGTTGCGGCGCCCAGATCGGTCACACTCGTCACCTCGGCGAACTGCGTTCGCGACGGGCTACCCGCATCCGAGCCCGGGACCCACTCGCGCACGGTGCCTTTGACTTTGACCACCCGGCCGACCGCGACCGCGTCGGGCACGGGACCATCGATCGCCACGAACAAGCCTTCCGACGTGTCGTCGTCGTCATCCTGTTGTCCCAGTTCGGTCTGGATGAAGAAGCCGCCGGTCGCGCGCGCGGTGACCACACCCTGGACCGCCTTGACGGTGTTGACGAGCGGAGAGGTGGCGCCGGCGCCCTGCACGGCGTGTGGCAGGAGGACTGTTTCACACGGCGTACTGCTGTTCTGCGGATTTGACGGCGAGATGACCTTGAAGTCGGCGCTGTTGTTGTCCGTATCGACGTGGCCGGCGCCGCCGCCCGGGTTGCGTTCGAAGCTCCAATCATCCGTTCTGACCGTGGACGGCAGCGGGGTGTTCTCGAAGTAGAGCGTGCCAGCGTGGAAGCCAACTCGGTCGGCGTACGAGCCGTCCCCGCGCACAATGGCCACGCCGCCTTCATCGCCAAAGCCGATGGCATAGGTGTGATCGCCCACGACGGTGCCGCTGTATCCCACGGAGGGCGGAGGCAGGACGAGGGTCATCAGGTAGTAGCAGCCGGGTTTCACCACGCTGCTCCTGCCCGGTGCGGATACCGGGATGGGGGTGCGGACCGCATTCGCTGTTGACCTGGAGCCCGACACGCGCACGGTCCATCCGCCAATGTCGATGTCGGCGTTGCCTGAGTTGTACAACTCGATGAACTCGTCGGTCGCGCCGTTCCTGCCGTGGAAGCGCAACTCGCTAATGACGATGCCGGACTCGCTTTGCGCGGAGACCGTCTCGAGCATCGGGGACACTTGCACGGCCATCGTGATGACGGCCGCTAACAACCACGCACGCGATCTCATGACGAACCTCGTTTCCTTCAGAAACGGTCGGGGGAGCGACAATTTCGATCAAAGAAAAACGAGTGCCAACGTCGAGGTCAGCAGATCACTGGTAGTTTTACGGGCGAAAGTGCGGCGGAGGTTAGCGCGTGGTGTCGTTTCGGAACACGGCTGCGGCGGAATTGGTATTCAGCCAACCATGCAAGTCGCGGAAGGCCCGTGCACGATGCGACACGCTCGCTTTCTCGACGTCGGTGAGCTGCGAGGTGGTGCAGCCGAAAGGCGGATACAGGAAGATCGGGTCGTACCCGAATCCGTGATCCCCCGCGGGCGTGGCGGCGATCGTGCCCTCGACCGCGGTTTCTGTTTCGAACAGCACGTCCGATCCGCGCGCCACCGCGAGCGCGGTCACGAAGCGCGCCTCGCGTGACTTCGACTGCAGCCGCAGGAAAATCTCCGCGAAGCGATCGGGGTACGGCATCGCTTTGCCGAGAAAACGCGCCGAATGAATGCCAGGTTCGCCGCCTAACGCCGCGATCTCCAGGCCAGAGTCCTCGGCGACCGCGACATGTCCCGTGGCCGCGGCGTAGGCGAGCGCCTTGAGGCGCGCGTTCTCCCAGAAGCTCGCGCCGGTTTCTTCAGGCTCAGGAACTGGGGGCAGATCGGCGAGCGTGATCAACTCTATAGGCAGGCCAGCCAGTAGCGGGCGAATCTCGCGGACTTTGTTTGGGTTGGTGGTGGCAATCAGGAGAGTCATCGGCCGAGGATCGGCCCGACGAAGGCGCGCTGCTTCGCGATCAGATCGGTGATGCCCTTGTCGGCGAGCGCGAGCAGACCCGTCAGCGTCTCGGTGCCGAACGGTTCCGCTTCCGCGGTGCCCTGGATTTCGATGAAGCGGCCGTCGCTTGTCTTGACGATGTTCATGTCGACGTCGGCCTTCGAGTCTTCCTCGTAGGCGAGGTCGAGCAGCGGCATGCCGCCGACAATGCCGACGCTGATCGCGGCCACGTAATCCGAGATCGGAATCGAGTTGATGACGCCGGCCTGTTTGAGCTTGCCAAGAGCCGTCACCAGTGCGACGAACGCGCCGGTGATCGACGCGCACCGCGTGCCGCCGTCGGCCTGGATCACGTCGCAGTCGAGCCAGACGGTCCGTTCGCCGAGGTGCTCGAGCTTGATCACCGAGCGCATCGAACGGCCTATCAACCGCTGAATCTCCATCGTCCGGCCGCCGACCTTGCCGGTGGCGGCCTCGCGGCCCGAGCGCGTGGTGGTGGCGCGCGGCAGCATCCCGTACTCGGCGGTGACCCAGCCCTTGCCGGTGTTGCGGAGGAAGGGAGGGACCTTGTCTTCGATGCTGGCGTTGCAGATGACCTTGGTGTGGCCGACCTCGATCAGTACCGACC
>JALDXK010000096.1:0-13844 GCA_032155105.1 Acidobacteriota bacterium | reverse complement strand
ACTACTCGCTGCATCTCTACGGCGAGGTGCGGCAGCACTTGCGCGACGCGCTGCGTGAGTGCGCCGCGGCCGGCAAGCGCGTGGCGATTTTCGGCAGCGGCGAAGCGGCGGAGCTGGCCTACCTGTCGCTGAAGGAAACCGGCCTCGACCCGGTGGCGATTTTCGGCCCCGAGGGCGGCCGCGAATTTCTCGGCATCCCCATGGTGCCAATTGCCGAACACGCCGGCATCGAGTACGACCTGATCATCGTCGCCACGCTGGATCGTTCCGGGCAGCAGCTCCAGGCGCTGCTCGACGTCGGCGTGCCGAAAGACAAGCTGTTTCCGCTGCGCAAGGAAACGGCGCCGCCTGCGAAGAAAAAGGCGGTCACGGTTCGCGCGCGCTCCGATCGAGGCCGCATGTAGCCGGCCGGTCAGCCCGTCAGAAGAGGACACGTCACGCATGGCTCTCACGAACAAACGCATCTGCATCACCGGCGGCGCCGGCTTCATTGGTTCGCACCTGGTCTCGAAGCTCGTCGATCACAACGAAGTGGTGGTCTACGACAACCTGCATCGCAACGCGCTGCAGTTTGCGCACCTCGACGGCCACAAGAACCTGACCTTCATCAAGGGTGACGTGCTCGACTACGACGCCACGCGCAAGGCGATGGACCGCTGCCACGTCGTGATTCACTGCGCGGCGATCGCCGGGGTCTACACCGTCGACAAGAGCGCGGTGCGGACGATGGAGGTGAACCTGCTGGGGACGCACCAGGTGGTGCGGGCCGCGCTCGAGGTGGGTGTCGAGCGCTTCATCGAGTTCTCGACCAGCGAGGTCTACGGCTCGTTCATCCACAAGGGCAAGGAAGACGACTTCACGCCGATCGGCCCCATCGGCGAAAGCCGCTGGGTCTACGCCGCGAGCAAGCTGGCTTCCGAGCACCTGTCCTACGCGCATTACCGCGAAGAGCAGCTGCCGCTGGCGATCGTCCGCCCGTTCAACGTCTACGGACCGCGACAGGTCGGCGACGGCGCCATTCGCGGCATGACGCTGCAGGCGCTGAAGAACCTGCCGATCACGCTCTACAACGACGGCACGCAGATTCGTTCGTGGTGCTTCGTCTCGGACTTCGTCGACGGGGTGCTGCGGTGCTGCGAGAATCCGGCGGCTGTCGGCCAGGCCTTCAACATCGGCAACCCGCAAGGGACGGCGACGAACTTCGAGCTTGCGAACCTGATCCTCCGCCTGACCAATTCCAAGTCGGAGATTGTGTTCAAGCCGCATCCCGGCCCCGAGGTGGAACTGCGCGTGCCCGCGATCGAAAAGGCGATGACGCTGCTCGGCTACAAGCCGACGGTCTCGCTCGAGAGCGGCGTGTCGCAGGCGATCGCCTGGTATCGGGAGAATTACGACGCGGTCGCGGGGAAGAAATAAGGAAGTTAGAAGTTAAAAGTTAAAAGTTAAAAGTTAAAAGTTAAAAGTTAAAAATAGTGAAATTCGTCGTCACGGGCGCGTCGGGATTCATCGGGCACAACGTGCTGTTGCGGGCGCCGCGCGACTGGACGGTGTATGCCGTATACCACTCGACGCCTGGCCTCGAGGCGTTCGTGGCCCAGCATGGCCTGACCAACGTGCGGCCCGTGCGGTGCAATTTGCTGGACGAAGCCGATGTCCAGACGTTGGCGCGCACGATCGGCGACAAGCCGGATGCGATGTTATATCTCGCGGCCAACGGCGATCCTGCCGCGTCGGCGCGACGGCCGCGATGGGATCTCGAATCGAACACGCTCGCGTTCGTCACGACGCTCGAGCACTGTCCCGCCGATCACGTGGTCTACGTATCGTCCGGCGCGGTGTATGACGGCTTGATCGGGCCGGTCTCACCGCTGACCGCCGTCTCGCCACGCTTGCCGTACGCGATTTCGAAGCTGGCATCCGAGCAGTACTTGCGGTTTTTTGCCGAACAGCACGGCACCGTGTCGAGCTACGTCAACGTGCGCTTCTTTGGCGCGTACGGACCGTACGAGCCCGATCGAAAAATCACCACCAAGATCCTGAAGACGTTGTCCGGAGGCCGGCGCGAGTACGAGATTCGCGGAGACGGCCACAACCTGATCGACTTCATGTATGTCGACGACGCGGTGGACGGCTTCCTGGCGGCCGTCAAGGCCACGGGTGCACGACTCACCGTGGACTTTGCTTCCGGCTCGCCGACGAGCGTCAACGATGTCGTGCGCGCCGTGGCCGCGACGCTCGGCGTCGACGTGCAGATCCGCCACGGGGGCGCGGTTCCCGAGTACATCGAATTCCGATCGATGGACCGGACGATGCGCGAGCGGTTCGGCGTGGTGCCGTCGATATCGCTGGCCGATGGCCTGCAGCGGCTGACGGCGCACCTTGGCAGGAGCTGACGTGGTGGGCAACCCGAGGAAGATGACCGAGAACGAGCTGCATGAATATGTGGCCGAGATCGAAGGCCACGGCTCGCAAGTCACCGGTGTCGTCGGCTATTTCTACCAGCAGTACCGCCGCGAGGTCATCGCCCGCGTGCAGGGCACGCCCAACCGGGACATCCTGGAAGTCGGCTGCGGCGAAGGCATGATGTTCGACGGCACCGACATCGCGCCAATCCAGATGGACGTGTCGATGCGGCGCGTCCGTTACGCACGGGAGAAGGGTCAGCCCGCGTTGTGCGGCGACGGCTATCACATTCCGTTCGCAAGCGGCTCGTTCCGAACGGTCCTGCTCATTGCCATGCTCGAGCACACCAGTGAACCCTGGCGCGTGCTGGCCGAGGCGCGGCGGGTGTTGAAGCCCGGCGGCCGGGTCATCATCGTCGTGCCCAACGACATCACGATGAGCGCCGGCCGGTTGGTGCTCGGCAAGTTTCCAATCCGCTATCCGGATCACCTGACGTTCACGACCCCGTCGCGAATGCATCGCTGGCTGGCGAAGGGATTCCGAGTACGCGAAGAGTTCCCATTGCCGTTTCGGCCGCTGCCGTACGCGGTGAACCTGTATTACTTCATGGTTGCGGAGGCCGTTTAAGTTGCAGAAACCGAAGATCGTGATTCTCGGCGCCGGTCCAGCGGGCATCTCGGCGGCCTGGCGGCTGACCACGCTGGGCTACCCGGTGACGGTGCTCGAGCGTGACGAGGCGGTTGGCGGCATGGGACGCACCATCAAGGTCGGCGACTACTCGGTGGACTTCGGCCCGCACACGTTCCACATCCGCGAAACCCCGGAGAGCAAGGAGATCCTGAAGACGATCACGCCGTTCTTTGGCGAGGATCCGCTGACGCTCGTGCGCGGGACGCGCGTGCTGCTGCGCGGCAAGGAGTACGTCTATCCCCTCGAGATCCTGCAGGTGTTGTTCGGCGTCAACCCGCTGCTGTCGGCGCTGATCCTGTTCGACTATTCCGTGGCCACCGTCAAGTCGTTCTTCGCGCCGGCGAAAACCGAGGACTCATTCGAGGAGTGGGGCGTCCGCAATCTCGGCCGCACGCTGTACGACCTGTGCTTCGGGATCTACTCGGCGCGCGTGTGGGGACTGCCGACCAGCCAGATTTCATCGAAGCAAGCGCAGCGTGTGGCCAAGCTGAATCTCAAGAACATCATCCTCCGCACACTCGGCGTCAAGGCCGATCCCGCGACCTACTTCACCAAGTATTTCTACCCCCGCAAGGGCATCAGCCTGCTGTACGAGGGCATGGCGGCCGAAATTGCCGCCGGCGGAAACACCGTGCTGCTGAACTCGCCGGCGGTGCGCGTCGAGCGCAACGGCGATGCGGTCTCGCGCGTGGTGTATATGGCCGATGGCGCCGAGCGGACTATCGAGTGCGACATACTGCTGTCGACCTTGCCGCTCCCGGCACTGGTCAACATCATGTCGCCGGCCTTGCCGCAGCCGGTGCGCGACCACGCTGCCCGCCTTCGCTACCGCAGCCTCAAGCTGATCTACATCGCGCTGAAGCGCGAGCGGCTGACCGACTATCACTGGGTCTACCTGCTCGACGACGACTATCGCGTCAATCGCATGTCGGAGCAGAAGAACGTCAGCCCCGACATGGTCCCAAAGGATCGCACCATCCTCTGCATCGAGCTGTCGCTGTGGAAGGACGAGCCGCTGTGGACGGCGAGCGACGACGAGATCTACCGGATCGCGCTCCGCGACCTGATGAAGATGGGCTACGGAGTCACCGAGTCAGAGGTGGACGCGTACTACGTCACCGGAATTCCGACGGCCTATCCGGTGTACGAGCTGAACTTCGAGGATCACCTCATCCCGGTGCTCGAGGGCGTGCACGACGTGCGGAACCTGATGACGCTCGGGCGCCATGGCCTGTTCCTCAACAACAGCATGGACGACAACGTCGGCCTGGGTTTTCAGATCGCCGATCACATCGAGCGCAAGGGGCCCGACGGGCGCGTGTGGGTGAGCGAGATGCTCGAGTTCATGAAGTTGAGATTCGCAGGCAAATGACGTGTCAGTCGCGGCGGCGTGACGTCATCGCGACGGCGGCCAGCGTAATGACCAGCGGTTTGACGGGCAGCGACTGGCGCGTTTCACAGAGCAGCGGCAGGTGAACACCGGTCACATACAGCAACGGCAGCGTCAGCAGCGCGGCCTCTCCGAATCGGCGGCGGCCGAGCAACATCCAGACGCCGGCCACGGCAATCCCGAGCAGCACCACCTGCAGCGCCCAGATCGTGCGGCGCACCAGCGGCGGCGTCGCGTTGATGTCGGTGTAGCGGATCGGCAGATCCGACGCCCACAGGATGAACGTGCCGTAGACCAGGCGCCGCGCGATCCATCCGGGGACGTCGTCCCTGATGTGCACGAGCGCGTGCCGCAAGTACTCCTCGTCGGCGACAACGCGCGCGCGGGCGCGTTCCATGGGGTCGGTCGGCGCTTCCCAGATTCGACGAATGTCCTGCCACTCGTGAACATAGGTGAGCATGCGTTCGGGTGGCAGGCCCGCTGCGGCAGCCGTGTCGCGGACCCTGCGATCAAGTGCGTCACGATCAGCCGTCTGTTCTGCGGCGTGCGTCAATTCATTGTGAAGCTGACCGGGCCATCGACCTTGCCAGGAGCCTTCCCACAGCCCACGGCCGATGCCGCCGGCTGGCGAGAGCGTGACGCGACCGAGGTAGACGTAGTTATAGGTGAACCACGGCACCAGCGTAATCGCGGCCGCAACGGCCAGCGCCACCCACTGACCGACGCGACGGGCGCGGGCGCGTTCGGACGGCACCAGCACTGGCATCGCGATGGCCAGCCCGAACGGCAGCAGAACGAAGGCGGGCCTGACGATCGTGGTGAGGCTGAACAGCACGCCGGCCAGCACGAAGTCCCGAACGCGGTCGTGCTGCATCGCGCGCAAGCACACCAGGCATGCGAGCACCATCATCAACGTGGTCCAGACCTCGGTGAGGACGAGCGCGCCGTAGTAGGGCAGCGGTGGAAAGACAGCCGTCATCACCGCGGCCATCGTGGCCGTGCGCTCGCCGGCCACGCGCCTGCCAATCGCGTAGACGATGAGGCAGATCAACGCGAACACGAAGGCCTGCGCGATCGCCACCGGCATCGTGTGCTCGCCGAAGAATCGGTACACCACTGCCACGAAGGCCGGATAGCCGGGGGTACGAATCACCTCGGGAATGAAGACCGGCGAATCGGGGAAGCGCGTGAACTCACCGCTGCGGGCCATGGCGGCGCCGAGCTGCTTGTAGCCGCCCTGATCGCTCCACGCGACGTCCCAGTCCGGCCGCTGGTAGGCGATGAACAGCGCCGCATGCGCGAGCGCGACGAGGACGATCACGAACAGGGTGCGGCGCGGCGGCATCCAGAGCAGATGATAGTGCTAACGCGCCGCGAGCTCGCCGTAGAGCGCGGCGATATCGGCGACCAGCCGGCTGATGTCGTATCGATCGAGCACGCGGTCCCGCGCCCGCGCGCCCATGCGACGCCGCAGCGCGGGGTCGGCCAGCAACGCATTGATGGCGGCGGCCAGGCCCGCCGCGTCGCCGAACGGAGCGGTGCGGCCGGCGTCGGGACCGCCGATGACATCGGTCACTCCGCCGACGTCTGTGCTGACTCCTGGAGTGCCGGACGCCATGGCTTCGATCAGTGCGACCGGCGTGCCCTCATTGCGGGACGTCAGCAGAAACACATCGGTCGCGGCATAGATCGTTGCCAGATCCTTTCGCCAGCCCAGCATCCGAAGGCGAGGGGCGATGCCGAGTTCGGCCGCGTACGCGTCCACGTCGCTGCGCAGCTCGCCATCACCCGCGACCAGGGCGATCACGCCCGGATGTTGCTCGGAGACGAGCCGAACGACGTCGAGAAACAGCCGTGGCTGCTTGATGGCCGTCAGGCGGCCGACGGTGCAAATCACCGGCACGCCGGCGGCAATGTTGAGGGCGCGACGCGCCGCGACGCGCGTCGCGTCGTTCACGGCGCCGAACGGCGAGAGGTCGAATCCGAGCGGCACCACCCGGTATTGGCGCTCGTGTCCGATGCGGTACTTCTGCAGCAACTCGGTACGAATGGCCGGCGAGATGGCGATGATGCGGTCGCTGAGACGGGCGAGGACGCGTTCGAGAGCAATGAAGAACTGCGTCGCAGCGGCGCTGAAATACCCGTCGAGTACGTGGCCGTGGTAGGTGTGGACGATCTGCGCGCGGTCGGCGCGGCGACTGGTGAGGTTGTAGGCCGTCGCGGCGAGCCGGCCCAGCATGCCCGCCTTGGCCATGTGCGTGTGCACGATGCGCGGCCGCACCCGGCGAAACTCGCGATACAGCCGGATCAGGGCGACGAGATCGTCCATCGGCGAGAGCTGACGGCACAACGCCGGCACGTAGCGCGCATCGGCGCCGGCGGGAAGGAGATAGCTCATGTCACCTTCACCGCTGCCGAGACGTCCGTGGAAGAGCACTGTCCTGAAGCCGTACGGTTCCAGCGCGGTGGTGAGACGCACCGCCTGGATCGACGGGCCGCCGATGTTGAGTCGGGTAATGACGCGCGCGACCGGCACGCTCTCGGGCGTTGGTGGGTTCGGGAGCATCGAGGCGAAAGCCGAGAGTTATCTTACTTGACGGTGACGGCGCGATGAGCCGGCAGCTCCCGCTGAGCGCGTCAATCGTTGCGGCCGCAAGTGTGATGCTGGGGTTGGTCGCAGTCGCCAGCGTGTTCTGGATGCCGGAGCGCTGGCAGGTGATTCTCTACATCCAGTCGGCCGGCTCGAACGAGGTGCATTTGCCGATCGGCTACCTCGTCGCGACCATCGCGTGGATCGCGGCGTTGGCCGGCGTGACGCACGCGTCCATTCTCATCCTTGCACCGCGTGCGATCCTGATCGCTGCTGCGGCGCATGTCCTGGTGTTGCTTGCGGCCTTTGCCGCGATCCTCCCTGACTCCGATACCTTCAGCGCGGCGGTCTATCAGTGGTATGCCCGGGTGTTCTGCGCGGCGGCACTGGCGTCGAGTACCGCCTGCTCGATCCACATCCTGAGGCACGCGCGGCGGACAGAGGCGGCGATGGCGATGCCGGTGGTGATCGGCGCCGGCACGCTGGCACTGTTGCTGCTTCGCGCGGAACCCGCCTTGGCGACGCTGGCGCTCCTGGCCGGACTGGTCGTCGCGTGGGGGATCGGCCGCGCCGGGATTCGGCATCGCGCGATCGGCGTCGTGTCCGGCCTGCGCGCGCGGCTTTCCGACGATCGCGTGTTTGCCCTCGTGATCTTCCTGGTCGCGCTGGCCCTTCGCCTCGGGTACTTGCAGCGCGTCATGAGTGATCCCGGTTACCTTGAAACCGGCGCCGACGGCCCGGTCTACGACGAACTGGCGTGGTCGATTGCACAGGGCCAGGGCGTCCGTGAATCATTCACCGATCGGTTCCCGCTGCTCCTGCTTGGCTACGTGCGGTTCATGAGCGCGATCTACGCGGTCGCGGGTCACAGCTATTTTGCCGTCGGGTTCATCCAGGCCGTGGTGGGATCGGCGACGTGCGTGCTGCTCTACAGCGTCGCCAGGGAACTGTGTGGCGCGACCATCGCGCGCACGGCCGCGTGGTTTGCCGCGATCAGCTTTCCGCTGTTGTTCGCCGCCGCCGCCATTGGTCACCAGGCGATCGACGTCTTCCTGACGATGGTCATCGTGTGGATGTTGGTGAAGGGCGGAAGGCTCGAGACCTGGCGGTGGTGGCGCTGGGCCGCGCTTGGTGTGCTGTTCGGGGTTGCCATTGCTGTTCGCGAAACCGTCACGTTTTTCCTGGCGTTCGTGCTGCTGTGGATCCCGACGGTCCATCCGCGACGGTGGTCGTGGCGTGCGATGGGCGCCGCTGTCACGGTGGCCGGCGTGGCGTTGGTCACGATTGCGCCGCTGTTGCAGCCGAAGATCGCCTCGACCGACGAACGCGCCAAGTTGCGCCACCATTTCGACGTCCTGTATCGCGGCGAATTCGATCCGGTGCGCATGCGCGACGACATCGTGGGGCCGCTCGAAAACCCGGGTGCAGCGCTGGCGCAGTTGCGCGAATCACCCGGACTGGTGCTGGGAACGCTCGCGCGGGCGTGGGTGAGCAATGTCGGCGTGCAGTTTTTTGCCCAGCCCTACGGCGGCTTCGATCTGGTGTTCTTGCGCAAGGGCACTCCGTACTACTTCGTACTCTGGTTCTACGCGTATGCACTGGCGATTGGCGGAATGGTCATCGCGGTGTGGCGGCTGCGCACCGACGCCCACGCCGCCGGCTTCGCACTCGTACTCGGGTTGATCGCGTCACGAACAGTGCCGCATGTGATCCTGGAATCGAACTACCGGCATCGCGTGCCGATTGAGCCATTCTTGATCCTGCTTGCATCGATCGCCGTTGTGCAACTGATCTCGTCAGCGCGACGACTGGAACTGGCGGCGGCGTGATGACGATTAGCCGCAAGAAGTTCGCGCTGTTCGCGGCGATGGCGATGGCGCTCGCCACCGTCATCGGCGCAGTGCTCCTCCTCGCTGCCGACATGATGCTCCACGCGCGCGCGGAGCGGTCCGCCGGCCTCAATCGCTGGGGGTATCGCGGTCCGGTGGCGCCCCGGAAGCAGCCTGGCGAAGTGCGCGTCGCGATGCTCGGTGGCAGCACGATGTTCGGCTACGGCGTCACGTGGAACGAGGCGATCCCGGCGCTGCTCGAGGACGAGCTACGGCGCCAGTCCGGCGCGAACGTTCGCACCATCAATCTTGGTTTCAACAACGAAGGCGCGTTCGCGTCGGTGCCCACCCTCGAGGACTACGCGTGGCTCGACTACGACATCGTCGCCTTGTACCACGGCTACAACGATTTACTGGGCGACGCCGCGCCGAACACTGCGGTGTACCGTCACGACTCGCCGATGTTCCGCCTGACCGGGTATTTCCCGATTCTGCCGCTCGCGCTGCAGGAGAAGGCCATGGCCATCCGCACCGGCGGAAATATCGAGGCGGCTTACCAGGCCGCGCGCGCCGGGGAGGCGCCTCGCGTGGCGTTCACGCCCACCAGGGCCGAGCGCACGTCGGCGGCGGCGCTGGAGGCGATCTCGAAGGTGACGATGGCGTTCGGCAATCAATTGGATCGCCTGGCAACCAATGGCGCGTCGGTGGCCGCCGTCAGTGAAACCGGTTCCGCGCCGCCATGGACACATTTCTGCGACTCGATCTATCGCGCCGTCAAGTATGCGCGCAGCCGCGGTGTTGGCGTAATCGTAATCGCCCAGCCGGGCTCCCGCGACGGCAAGATCTGGGACAAACTCCGCGATCAGCGCGAGCAGTTGCACTCGATGGTGTCGCGGCATTTTGGCAACGACGCAGGCGTGATCTACGTGGACATGAACGGCGTGGTCGATCCCGCCGATCCGGCGATCTCGTTCGATGGGCTTCATGTTGGCGTGGACGGGAACCGCACCATCGCGCGCGCGCTGGTGGAGCCTGTCATCACGTTGAGCAGAGACCTGGAGATGCGTCGATGACGTTCGGCGCCACGTCCGTCGCCCTGACCAGCCAATGACTGCCCGTCCCGTCACCGTCATGATCATCATCGCGGTGGCCCTGGCCGCGGTCGCGTTTGCGTCTCCCACGCCGGAACGCGTGACCGACCGTGATGTCTATGAAGCGACGGCGGCGCAGCACATTGTGCCGGACTGCACCGATCTCCACTGCTTCCGCGTGCTGGTCGCCTGGGTGGTGGGCAGCGTGCCGGGTCCGTCGCTCGTCAAGTGGAAGCTATACGCCGTGACGGCCAACATCGCCGCCGCTGCCGCGGTGCTGGCGCTGTCACTGCGGTGGGGACTGACGGCGCGCGCGGCGGTGATCGCGGCGATTCTGTCGGCCGCCGGTTTCGGCTCGCTCTACACGCTTCACGACGTGTTCACGTCCGATCCGTTGATGTATGCGCTCGGACCAGTGGTGGTCCTGCTCCTGCTGCAGGAACGCATCGCGATCGCCGCGGGCGTGGCCGCCGTCGGCGTCATGGCCAAGGAATTCATTGCCGCGCCGTTGTTCATCGTCAGCGCCATCATGTGGCGCCAGGGGCGCATCGATGTCGCGGCGAGGACGTTCGCGGCGGCGCTGGCCGTGTTCATCGTCTGGCTGACGCTGCAGTTGATCTTGATCATCAAGTTCAATTACGGCTACGGCGACAATCCGTCCACACAACTGCTGGCTGGCGGCTACCTCGCCCACTGGGTGCAGGAACAAACCTGGCGCGGCGTCGCGTCTGCGTTGTTCAACGAGTTCGGCGCGCTCTGGCTGCTGGCGCCGGCCGGCTTCCTGCTGGCGCCGCCCGAAATTCGGCAGTTCGCGCTCTACTCGTTGCCGGTGGCGCTGGTGTTTGCCTACGTGCAACAGCCCGATCGGGCGTTGTGGAACTTTCATTTTGTCGTCGCGCCGCTGGCAGCCATCGTCCTCGATCGTGTCAATGTGGTCTTGGGCGGCGCGATCGTCGGCCTGTTCATCATTGCCAACCTGCGAGTTGGTGCGCAGCTGCCCTATGTGCCCGCGGCACGGTACGCATTGGCACTGTCCACAGTGTGCGCCGCCATCGCCGTTATCACCCTGTTCATGCGATCGCCGAAACCGCAGTTCGCCTGAATGCCGATTGCGCGCAAGGTCAGCTACGTGCTGGTTGTCGAACTGGTCGTGCTCGCGGCGCTGGGCCTGGTCGTCGCCGATCAGCTCGCGCACAAGCGGGTGGAGATGCTGGCCGGCGTCAACATGTGGGGCTATCGCGGTACGGTGATGCCGCGTCGGCAGGCTGAAGAGATTCGAGTGGCCGTGGTGGGTGGCGACCGCGTGTTCGGCTGGGGCGTCGGACCAGGCGAGACGATGCCGGCCTACTTGGCAACCGCGCTCGGAGTGCACGTGCGCGACGCGGTAGTCACGGTCGTGAACCTCGGCGCCGTGGGATTGCCGGCGCGTGACTACGACACCCGACTCGCCGGCTACCACTACCTCCGTCCCGACATCGTGTGCCTCTATGTCGATCTGAGCGATCGCAGCGCACGCGTGATGCTGCCCAGGGACGATTCGGCCATTACCGCGTCCAGCGGCTACGTGCCGATGCTGCCCCTACTGCTCGTCGAAAAGGGCCGCGCGTGGACGAACGACGGCCGGACGGTGCTGGGAGCGTTCATCGCGTTCGCCGGATCGTCGCTGGAGTCGGTCGATCGACTTGCGCACCGGGTGATATACGGCGCCGCCGATGACACGCCGGAAGATCGACTCATGTCACTCGAGCGGGCTGTTGATACGGCGCTCGGCATGGCCAAAGCGGTGGTCGTGGTGGTGCCCATGCCGGTCAACCCGGCCGAGCAAGAGGTCCATCCGGCCGCGCGCGCACTCTTCGAGACTCGCGCGAGCCAGGAACCGCGATTGCGAGTGGTCGACCTTGCGGATGTCACGGCGCTTGAGAACCCTGATCTCCGGCTCGACGCGCTGCATTTTGGCGCGGCGGGTCACTCCATGGCGGCCACCGCGGTGGCGCCGGCAATCGTCGCGATGATTGAACGCCTGCGGGCCGCAGCGTGACCGCGCGTGAATACATCGTGCTGGCAGCGCAGGTGACTCGATGAAGCCGATGCCCAATCGCGAGCGCGCATTCGGACTTTCGGTCGGCACCGTGCTGCTGTTGATCGCCGCATTCCTGCTGTGGAGAGAACGCGTGACGGCCGCGACCACACTGGGCGCGATTGGCGCGACGCTGGTTGTCCTGGGGGCGACGTTTCCCCGGCTGCTCAAGTGGCCGAGCGATGCGTGGTGGCGAATGGCGCTGGTCCTCGGGTGGATTAACGCGCGCATCATCCTGACCGTGGCGTTTGCCGTGCTCCTGACTCCGATCGGCCTGCTCTGGAGATTGATCGGGAAGGACCCGTTGGCGCGGCGCCGGAGCACGTGGCCCGGCTGGACGCCGTATCCCGACCGTTATCGCAAGGCCGATCACTTCACCAAGATGTATTGAGGTTCGTATGGCTAAAGGACGCGTCCTCTCGGAGTTCTTTCAGTTCCTGAAACAGGAGAAGAAGTACTGGCTGATGCCAATCGTGATCGTCTTCGTCCTGTTCGGCCTGTTGATCGCGTTCTCGCAGACGAGCGCTGTCGCGCCGTTCATCTACACATTGTTCTAAGTGCCGACGCACATCCTGGGCATCTCCGCCTACTACCACGACTCCGCTGCCTGCCTCGTCACCGACGGGCGCGTGGTGGCGGCGGCGCAGGAGGAGCGGTTTACGCGGAAGAAGCACGACGCCGCGTTTCCCGCCAACGCCGTGGCCTATTGCCTGCGTGAGGGTGGCATCGCCGCGGGGGACCTGGCGCTGGTCGGGTTCTACGAAAAGCCGCTCGTGAAATTCTCGCGCCTGCTCGAAACCTACGTGGCTTCGGCGCCGCGAGGGCTGCATTCGTACTTGATGGCCATGCCACTGTGGCTGTCCGAGAAGCTCTGGATGGCCGACGACATCGCGCAGCACCTCGAAGGCTACACGGGTGACGTGCTGTTCGGTGAGCACCACGAATCTCACGCGGCGTCGGCCTTCTACCCGTCGCCATTCGAAAACGCCGCCGTGGTGACGATGGACGGCGTCGGCGAGTGGGCGACTTCGTCTATCGCCGCCGGTCGTGGTGGCGACCTGACCATGCTGCACGAGTTGCGCTTCCCGCACTCGCTCGGCCTCTTGTATTCAGCCTTCACCTACTTCGCCGGCTTCAAGGTGAACTCAGGGGAATACAAGGTGATGGGACTGGCGCCCTACGGCGAGCCAACCTACGTCAAGGCGATCAAGGATCACCTCGTCCACATTGGCGACGATGGCAGCTTGTGGATGAACCAGGAGTACTTCACCTACGCGCATGGCCTGACCATGACCGGGTCGAAGATGGAGCAGCTGCTGGGCGGTCCCGCGCGGCAGCCGGAGGGCCGCCTCACGCAGCGGGAAATGGATCTGGCGCGGTCGGTCCAGGAGATCACCGAAGAGGTGATGCTCAAGATGACCGCATTCGCACATCGCGAGACCGGCTGTCGGGATTTGTGCCTGGCCGGAGGCGTCGCGCTCAACTGCGTGGGCAATGGCCGAATCTTGCGCGAGGGTCCGTTCGAGCACGTGTGGGTGCAGCCGGCCGCCGGTGATGCGGGCGGGGCGCTCGGTGTCGCCTTGAGTCTCTGGCACAAGCACCTCGGTCACGACCGTGTCAGCCCCGAGTCATCGGGTGCGTGGGAGCGACGGACCAGCGCTTCGTCTGGCGGGAATGGCGTCCCGAAGTACGCCGATGGGATGAGCGGCTCGTATCTGGGTCCGCGCTATACCGAGCAGGAGATTGCCGAGGCGATTGCGGCGGGAGGCTGGGT